>NZ_JBANBK010000027.1:0-96355 GCF_053572325.1 Bradyrhizobium sp. UFLA05-112
CTACATCGTCGGCGGTTTCGTCAGTCCGACCAGCGGCTCCGCGAAAGTGAAGGGCAAGACGATCACGGCACCGGGGCCCGATCGCGGGCCGGTATTTCAGGAGTTCGCGCTCTTTCCATGGAAGACCGTCCTCGGCAACGTCATGTACGGACCGCGTCAGCAAGGCGTCCGTGCGACTGAAGCGGAAGCACAAAGCCGCGCGCTGATCGAGATGGTCGGCCTCAAGGGCTACGAGAATTTCTTTCCCAAGGAGCTGTCAGGCGGAATGAAGCAGCGCGTCGCGCTTGCTCGTACGCTCGCTTACCATCCCGAAGTCTTGCTGATGGATGAGCCCTTCGGAGCGCTCGATGCTCATACTCGTACACGGCTTCAGAACGACCTCTTGAACATCTGGGAACGAGATCGGAAGACGGTTCTGTTCGTGACGCACTCCGTCGATGAGGCGGTGTTTCTTTCGGACAAGGTCGTGATGATGTCGCGATCCCCCGGCCGTATCCGGCAGGTGGTCGATATCGATCTGCCTCGGCCGCGCCGGCGCACCGAGCTGCTGCTCGACCCGCGCTATCAGAAATACGTCGTCGATATCGAACGCATGTTCGATGATGGCGACGAGACGGGTGTGAAGGCATGACTTTGCCCGCTGCCATCGGTAGGCGCGTTGCTCCCGTGCTCGCCTGCGTCGGGCTACTCGCGGTGTGGCAGGTTGCGGCGCTTGCTCTGAAGAACGACAGTTTCCCGACCGCGCTCGAAGCCATGCGTGCGGTTCCTGCCATCCTTGGCGACAAGGAGTCCCTGATTAATATCCTGGCGTCGCTGCGTCGCATGACGATCGGATTTGCCGCAGCCGTCGCCGTTTCGATCCCCCTTGGGCTCCTGATGGGCCGAAGCCGGGCCGTGGCGGCGTTCTTCAATCCGCTTCTGATGGTGATCTATCCCGTGCCAAAGGCGGCGTTGATGCCGATCATCATGCTTTGGCTGGGCGTCGGCGATATCGCCAAGACGCTTGTCATCTTCCTAGGTGTCAGCCTGCCGGTAATTTATCACAGCTTTGAAGGTGCCAAGGCGGTCGAGGAGAAGATGCTATGGTCCGGGGCGGCCATGGGCCTGTCATCCGTACAACGCCTGGTCCGCATCGTGCTGCCAGCGGCGTTGCCGGAGATCCTGACTGGTTGTCGTACAGGGCTCGTGCTGGCGCTGATCACCATGATCACCAGCGAGATGATCGCCCGTCAGTCCGGCGCAGGCAATATCCTGTTCAATGCGCTGGACATGGGCCAGTACGACACCGTCTTCGCTATGATCATTATCGTCGGTGCCATGGGAATAGGCCTTGATGCTGCCTTCGAGAAGGTCCGGGCACGCCTGGTGCGGTGGTCGGAGCCTCAGTTCGACATGCCCCTGAGCTTTTCATGAAGTCGCGCGCGCTCTCTACGGACGTATTCCTCGGGCTTCTGCCGATCGCCTTGCTCATTGCATCGTGGCAGGGCTTGGTATCGTTTGGAGTTGCACCAGTCGCGTTGCTACCTCCACCGGGATTCGTATTTACGCGGTTGCTGCAACAGCTTGCCACCGTCGGTTTTCAGCAGGAGATCATCGCGACGCTGTTCCGGCTATTCGCGGGTTTCCTGATTGCGGTCGCGCTGGGCGTCAGCATCGGTATGGTGGCGGCCGCGAGTCCTGCGATCAACGCCATCGTGCGGCCGCTCGTACGGGTTCTCGCGCCGTTGCCAAAAGTCGCGCTTTATCCTGCGCTGCTGCTGCTACTCGGCTTCAGTCATGAATCGAAGATCGCGCTGGTCGCCGCGGATGCGCTGTTCCCGATCCTTTTGTCCACCTATTATGGTGCCTCCACCGTGGAGCAGAAGCTGATCTGGTCGGCGATGGCGGCCGGTACGCCGCGGCGGGAGATCTTGCTCAAGGTCGTGCTGCCGGCTGCGATGCCGTCGATCCTGACGGGCTGCCGCATCGGGCTCGTCATTTCGTGCATCGTGGTGTTCCTGGCCGAGATGATCACGTCGACCGACGGCCTCGGCCACGTGCTCATCACTGCGGCCCGCACGTTCCAGGCCGTTGACATGTTCGTGCCGTTGATCACGATCTCCCTGCTGGGATTGATACTGAACGCGCTGTTGCAAGCTGCGCGGTCGTACCTGCTGCGGGGATTTCCCGAGGCGTGATCTGAGCGAACAAGAGAATAAGAAAGTCGGGGAGCGAACCATGCTGGCGGATCGGATCGAGGCGAAATGGATCGACGCGTTCTGCGAGATTTTTGAGCGGTGTGCCGTCAAGGCTGGCGATACGGCCGCCGTCCTTTCGGAAACCCAGTCGCGTGCGCTCAACGTGCATCTGGCGGAGCTCGCTCTGCTGCGTATAGGCGCACGACCGTTCCATGTCGTTATGCCTACGCCGAGGAACCGCCATATCGTGCCCGTCCGTTCTACCGGGGCGAGCGAGGCGATCCAGCGGATGGCGCCCGTCATCAGTGCCCTGCAGCAGGCCGGTTTCGTGGTCGATTGCACCATTGAAGGCCTGATGCACGCCGTGGAGACGCCGGAAATCCTGAAGGCCGGTGCCCGAATTCTGGTGATCTCCAATGAGCATCCGGAAGCGCTCGAGCGCATGGTGCCGGATCCAGCGCTCGAAAAGCGGGTTCGCGCGGCAGCGAAGATGCTGCGCGGAACGAAGCGGATGCGCGTCACCTCGAAGGCAGGCACGGCTCTCGATGTCGACATGGTCGGGGCTTCGACGGTCGGGGTCTGGGGGTGGACCGACAAGCCGGGGACGCTGGCGCATTGGCCGGGCGGCATCGTCGTCAGCTTTCCAAAGAGCGGGACCATCAACGGGACTGTTATCATGGCGCCGGGTGACATCAATCTCACCTTCAAGCGTTACCTGACATCTCCCGTGACAATGACGCTGAAAGACGACTATGTCGTCGAACTCGAAGGAGAGGGCACCGACGCTGCCATGATGCGCGCCTACCTCGCGGCATGGGGTGACCGGGAGGCCTATGCGGTGTCGCATGTGGGGTTCGGCATGAACCCGGGCGCCCGCTATGAGGCCTTGTCGATGTACGATCAGCGCGACACCAACGGCACCGAACTGCGCGCGGTCTCCGGCAACTTCCTGTTCTCGACCGGCGCGAACGAATTTGCCGGCCGCTACACGGCGGGACATTTCGACCTGCCGATGATGGGAACCACGATCGAGCTGGACGGCGTTGCGGTGGTGCGTGACGGCGTGCTGCAAAACGTGTTCAGCTAGTCGTCGTCGAGCGCGGGCGGTCGCGCGAGGCCAAAATGCCGGAGCAGGTCGACCATCGCCTTGAGCCGTGCCTCGCGATAGGCGTCGATATCGAGCCCCGAATAATCGAGGAAACCTGCGCCGGTACGAAGTCCGATCCGGCCTTCCTGCATGTTTTGGGAAATGACTTCGGGCGCCCGATAGCGCTCGCTACCGAGGGCGCCTTCGAGATAGCGGCTGGCGTAGAAGAGAATATCGCCGCCGCCCCAATCGATGAACTCCAGGAGGCCCAGGACCGCATAGCGGAAGCCGAACCCGTAGCGGATCGCCTTGTCGATCTCCTCGGCGCTGGCAACGCCTTCCTCGACCATGCGCGCAGCCTCGTTCATGGCGAGCGCCTGGATGCGCGGGACGATGAAGCCGGGCGTTGCGGCGCAGACCACCGGCACCTTGCCGATGCCTTCGAGCAGCGCCTTGACTTGAGCCACAACGGCCGGATCGGTGGCGGCGCCTGGCGAGACTTCGACCAGAGGGATCAGATAGGCCGGATTGAGCCAGTGCACGTTGAGGAAGCGGCCTGGATGTTCGATCGCACAGGAGAGATCGTCGACGAGGATCGTCGATGTCGTGGAAGCAATGATGGTGTCGCGTCCGACCTGCCTTGATGCGGCGGCGAGCACGTCGCGCTTGAGTGCAACGACTTCGGGGACCCCTTCGAAGACCAGGCCAGCGCTGGACAGGGCTTCATCGCTTTCACTGGCCGGTACCACCGAGACCCGCCTGATGAGCATGTCAGCTTGCACATCGGTGAGCAGTCCAAGGCGCGTCAGACTCGCGAATGTCTTCCGGGCCTCATTCAACGCGTCGGCCTCGAGTCTTGCGAAGTCTTCCGCAGAGCGCGCCTTGACGTCGATCATCGTGACAGCATGCCCGGCATAAGCAAAGGCGACCGCAATCCCGCGGCCCATGCGGCCAGCGCCGAGACAGGCGATGTGGGCGCGGGCGGTCATCGGTCAAAGCCCTCGCGTAGCAATGTCTGCAATTCGGCTTGGCTGAGTTGGCCGAGACCCAAGCTTGCGAGCGTGCGACCACTTTGTGCAAAATCTTCGCCGCAGATTGCGCCGCCGATGGAGAGGAAGGCCCGCGCGAGCGGCGTTGCAACGCCGGTTAGCTCGGCGACCGAGACGAGGAACGAGAGCCCGAGCCGCAGATCTTCCCGCATGTAGCGATGGTCCCTCAGCACGATCCGCTCGCGCCAATCGCCGGAATCGGTCAGCCGATCATGCGAGCCGCGGCCATACATCCAGATCTCGCCTTCCTTTGCGTAATGGTGGGCAAGTGGGAAGTGCGGAGCTTCGTAGCCGAGCTCTTCGCGCACCGCGATGCGCTCGGCGTCAAGCGCATCCGTTACCCGTCGGATCGCGGCTTGCGTGCCTTCCTTATGGATGTCCCAGCGTTCAAAATGCTCGATCGGACCGGCGTTCATGACGATCAGCGGCGGATGGATGATAGGCCCTGCATTCATCAAGGCGCCGGACAGAGCGTCTCCGCACGGTTCAATCGCATCAGGAAACGCGCGGCCGATCACATCGAGCGCGTGTGGCGCCCGGCTGAGCGGGAATACGCCGACCGGCAATCGCTTAGCGCGGATCGTGATCGCGACCTCGAACGGTCCATGCTTGCGCGTCAGCCAGGGCAGCGTACCGGTTTCGGCAAAGCTCGCCTTTGCGCGGTTGCCGCAGTCGCGCAGAGCCAGAGCGAAGATCATCGAGCCGAAGGTTGCCGGCGGCAGAAAAACGACCTGCCCGTCTCGCAGGTGCGGTGCAAGCAGGCGAGCGATATCCTGCTGGGCAAAGGCCGGTGCGGGGCACAGGATCAGCTCGGTGTTGCTGATCGCCTCGGCAATGTCGGTCGTGACCAGCTCAAGCCAGACCTCGTGCCGGCCGCGGTGGTCCTTGACGAGGACGCGCGAACCGGCTGCGCGGTGCGCCGCCACTTGATCTCCGTCGCGCCGCCAGAGCCGAATCTCGTGCCCGGACAGCCCAAAATCACCGGCGGCCGCGAAGGAACCGTTGCCGCCGCCCAGCACGGCAATCTTCAAGAGACTTCTCCCTGTGCGCACGACTGCGCGTCGAGCTTCTTCAGCAGGAAATGCTGCACCTTGCCCAGCGCCGTGCGCGGCAGGTCGGTGACAAAGACGAACTCGCGCGGAACCTTGTAGCGTGCAAGCTGCGCCTGCAAATGCGCTTTCAACTGGTCGGCGTCGGGCCGACGGCCCGACCGCGGGATCACATAAGCGACCGGCACTTCGTCCCAGCGCGGATCAGGCCTGCCGATCACGGCGCACTCGCTGACATCCGGATGATCCATCAGGACGCGCTCGACCTCGGCTGGATAGACGTTTTCGCCGCCGGAAATGATCATGTTCTTCTTGCGATCCCGGACCCAGAAATACCCGTCGTCATCGCGCAGGCCAATGTCACCGGTGCGATACCAGCCGTCATGCAGCGCATCGCGCGTGGCGTCCTCGTTGCCCCAATACTCGAAGAATACGTTGGGGCCGCGCACTGCGATCTCGCCAGGCGTTCCAGGCGGCACCTCGGTGCCGTCAGTGCCAATCACCTTGGCCTCGCAGAAGAGGCCGGGCAGGCCAGTCGAGCCCGCGCGCGATATGTCTCCGCCGAGCCGGGTGTAAACGGCGATCGGGCAGGTCTCGGTCGAGCCGTAGACTTGCAAGACCGGAACACCGCGCGCGACGAAGCGCTCGATCAGGTGCGGTGGCACGATGGTCGATCCCGTGGCGATGGCCTTCAAGGACGAAACATCGGCCGCAGCCCAGCCGGGATGATCGCTTACCGCCTGGATGATCGCCGGTACCAATACCGTCAGCGTTGGGCGGTCGCGCTCGAAGCTGGCAAGCGCCGCCTCCGGCGTGAAGCGGGAATGAATCGTAACGCTCGCACCTGCGTGCAGAGCCGGCGTGGTCTGGATATTGAGTCCGCCGACATGAAAGAACGGCAGCACCGTCAGCACGTGATCGTCCGACGTCAGATTGTGCATGTGCTGGCTCATGACGCCGTTCCAGAACAGCGCTTCCTGACGCAGCACCGCGCCCTTCGGCCGCCCGGTCGTGCCCGACGTGTAGACGATGAGAAGCGGGCAGGCGAGATCGGCATGCGGATTGCGCCCATCATGGTCGCCGCATTCCAGCAGTGAGGCAAAGGTGCTGCCATCCGGTGGAGCGAAGTCGAGACCCAGAAGGCTGATGCCCGGCAGGCTTCGCTCCAGCTCCGGAATAACGCCGGCGAAAGCCTCTTCGAGTGCCAGCACCTTGGCGCCGGCGTCCGTGAGAATGAAAAGCTGCTCGGCCACCGCGAGCCGCCAGTTTAGCGGGACGAGTATCGCGCCGAGACGTGCGCACGCGTAGAGCAGGACGAGGTAGTCAGGCCGGTTCAAACTCAGGATCGCGACGCGATCGCCGCGGCCGACGCCGAACTGGGCCTTCAACGCGCTGGCGGTTCGCTCGATGCGCGCGGCAAAGGCCGCATAGCTCAAGCTTTCCCCTTCGAAATGGATCGCCGGCTTGTCCGGCGCGAACGCCGCGTTGCGATCGATCAGGTGACAGAGGTCCACCGTCAGTCGTCCGATTCGCCGGGCTCGTAGAGCGCTTCGCGCCCGATGCGATCGAGGCAGAGCTCGGCCGTCCAGGGCAGCATCAGCGAGCCACAGCGGCTGTCGCGATAGATCCGCTCCAGCGGCAGCGATCTGAGCATGGCCTGGCCACCACAAGTGCGGATCGCCAGCGCTGCGAGCTCGTTGGCACCTTCCATGACCGAATATTGTGCGGCGTAGGCCCGCAACACCTGCTCCTTGCTCGGATTGGCGCAAGCCTCGGTGACCGCCTGAAACCAGATCGCCTTGACCTGCTCGAGCTTGATCTGCATTTGCGCGACCGCGATCTGCTTGGTCGGATACATCCTGCGCTTGACCGGCGGCATGCCGGGAACCTCGCCGCGCAAATAGCGCACGGTGAAATCATACGCCGCCTGCGCAAGGCCCATATAGGTCGGCGACAACGTCAGGAACATGTGCGGCCAGCGCATTGCCGCCTGGAAATAGACGCCGCGCGGCATCAGGGCGGCATCTTCCGGCACGAACACGTCCTTGAACAGGAGCGTGCGCGAGACTGTTCCTCGCATCCCAAGCGGATCCCAATCCCCGACGACAGACACGCCTTCCGTCTTGGCGGGAATGGCGAGGTAGAGCGTGTTGCGCCGTGAGGCCTTTTCGCCTTCCTCGACTTCGGTGCAGAGCACGCCGTAGTAATCGGCATGGCCCGAGAGTGAAGCAAAGATCTTCTTGCCGTTGATGATCCAGCCGCCGCCAACGGGTTTCGCTTCGGTGCCGAAAGCAACGCCGCCAGCGGCCGCTGCGCCGCCTTCCGAGAACGGCTGCGAGTAGATCGCGCCATCCTCGACGATGCGCTTGTAGTGGACTGCGCGACGGCGCTCGTGCTCCGCACGCATGGCGTCATCCATGTCGAGGTCGTCGGCCAGCGGACCCGACCACAGGGTCGAACAGACATGCATGTTCCAGGTCAGCGCGGTCGCGCCGCAATAACGACCGATCTCAGCTGCAGCGAGCGCATAGGTCTGGTAGCCGGCCCCCAGTCCGCCATGCTTCTTCGGGACGGCGATGCCGAGCAGGCCGACGCGGTGCAGATCCCGGTAATTCTCGGTGGGGAACACCGCGTCGCGATCATAGCCTGCGGCGCGGCCGGCGAATACGCTCTGACCGATCTCCCGCGCCCGCGCGATGATGGAAGTCTGCTCGGCGTCCAGACGGAATGCGACGGGATCGAAAATCGGCGCGTCGAGCGCGAGCTTGTCGGCTGTGCTGCTCTTGCTGACTTGCATGGTCATTGTCCGGTCACCTGTGTTTTGGTCACGCTCGATTCCAGAAAATCGCCGATTGCTGCGTCGAACTCTTGGGGACGTTCGAGATTGGCGAGATGGCCGACGCCGGCGAGCTCCACGTAACGAGCGGTCGGAATATAGCCCGCCATTTTCGCCATCATCGGGGCAGGCGCATTGTTGTCTCTGGCTCCGGACAGGAGCAGCGTCGGAACGGCGATGCCCTTGAGCGCGCTCCGTCTGTCGAAGCCGATCAAGGCGAGCATCATCGCGCGATAGCTCGCCTCCGGCACGCTGGCCATGCAGTCACGCGCGACATCCACACCCTCCCTGTCCGGATCCTCGCCGACCAGCTCCTTGACGAGGGACGGGGCGAGCGAGCTCATGGTCTCGCCGCGATCGAGCGGGCCAAGCCGCGCCGCAATGAACGATTTCTGCCAGTCACCATCGGCCTTGCCGAAGGCCGGGCTGGTCTGCGCCAATACCACGGCGCGTGCAGCCTGAGGATATTGCGTCAGCCATTGCTGCACGATCATCCCGCCAATGGAATGGCCAACCAGGACGGGCCTGTCGGCTTCGACTTGTTGCAGGAACTCCTGCAAGGCCTCCGCCAGTGCGGCGATGCTAACGTTGCGGAGCGGTTTCGACCCGCCATAGCCAGGCATATCCCACGCAATCGTGCGAAAACGACTGCCGAACGTGGCAAGCTGGTGGCGCCAGGCGCGCGCTGCGCCGCCAATGCCGTGCAAAAAAACCAAAGGCACCGCATCCGGATCGCCAGCGGCCTCATAGGCGAAGCGTCCGTCCCTGGTGATCGTCGGCGTCGGTTGCTGCACGCGGCTTCCTCTTGCTCGGCCCGCCGATGCTAACAGGCCTGTTGGGGATGGGAAGAGATAACTTTATACTTAAAGCAATTTTCGGACCGGCGCCTCGCGAGGCTTAAAAGGGCCATCCATTGCAATAATTTGAAGCTTAAAATATATTCGAAAAGCTCGATCCACCGGTGCCTTCAGGGAGGCTGCGCATGTCGGGACTGCCGCGTTCTTCGCATGCGCTCGTGACAGGCGGTGGCCGCGGCATCGGCCGCGCGATCGCAGCAGCTTTGACAGGAGCCGGCGCCACGGTCACCATACTCGGCCGCAACGCAGCGACGCTCGAAGAGGCCGTCAAGGCAGGTGCCGCGCATTTTACTGCCGTTGCCGATGTCTCGGATGAGGCGGCGCTGAGGGCTGCAATCGCCAAGGCGGCCGAGCGGCAGCCCATCGACATCCTGGTCGCAAACGCTGGGAGCGCCGAGTCCGCGCCGTTCGCGAAGTCGGACGCCGCGCTGTTTGCCCGGATGATGGATGTGAATTTCATGGGCGTGGTGCACGCCGTCCGGGCCGTGTTGCCCGGGATGAAGGATCGGCCTTACGGCCGCGTCGTCGCGATCGCATCGACTGCGGGACTGAAAGGCTATGCATACGTCAGTGCTTATGTCGCCGCCAAACACGCCGTGGTTGGGCTCGTGCGTTCGCTGGCACTGGAAATGGCCGGTAGCAATATCACCGTGAATGCTGTCTGCCCGGGCTTTACGGATACGGACCTCGTTGCCGATAGCATCGAGACCATCATGAAGAAGACAGGGCGGAGCCGCGAGCAGGCGATCGCCGATCTCGCGCGGCACAACCCGCAAGGTCGGCTCGTCACGCCGCAGGAGGTGGCAGACGCTGTGCTCTGGCTTTGCGGTGAAGGCGCCGGCGCAATCACGGGCCAGGCGATCGCCGTAGCCGGTGGTGAAATATAGCCCGCAAAGTAGCGGTGGAACGAGAACGACAGGGAGTCCTCATGAGCAGACCAGCCAATCCCGTTACCGTGCCGTTGGCGGATTATTCGTCTCAGCATTTCCTGCTTGCAGTGGTTGACCATGTGGCCACGGTCACGCTGAATCGCCCGGACCGGAAAAATCCCCTGACGTTCGAGAGCTATCGCGAGCTCACCGACTTCTTTCGCGCCTGCGCGTTCGACGATGCGGTGAAGGCCATCGTCGTCACGGGCGCCGGCGGCAATTTCTCCTCGGGCGGCGACGTGTTCGAGATCATCGGCCCCCTCGTCAAGATGGACACCAAGGGGCTTACCGCCTTTACGCGCATGACCGGCGATCTCGTGAAGGCGATGCGGGCCTGCCCACAGCCGATCGTCGCCGCGGTTGAAGGCATCTGTGCCGGTGCCGGCGCGATCGTCGCCATGGCATCGGATATGCGGCTGGCGGCAAGTGGTGCGAAGGTGGCGTTTCTGTTCAACAAGGTTGGGCTCGCTGGCTGCGATATGGGCGCCTGCGCCATCCTGCCGCGGATCATTGGTCAATCGCGCGCCTCGGAGCTGCTTTACACTGGTCGTTTCATGACCGCGGAGGAGGGCGAGCGCTGGGGTTTCTTCAGCCGCATCGTCACGTCAGATCAGGTCCTGCCGCAGGCGCAACTGCTGGCGAAACAGGTCGCGGAAGGCCCGAGCTTCGCCAACACCATGACCAAGCGGATGCTGGCGATGGAATGGGCCATGTCGGTGGAAGAGGCGATCGAGGCGGAAGCCGTGGCGCAGGCGCTCTGCATGACGACGGCCGATTTCGAACGCGCTTTCGAGGCCTTCGCCAACAAGGTCAAGCCGGTGTTCAGGGGGGATTAGCCGCTCCGCAGCAAGAATATGCGAAGGCGGGAATTTCGAGGAGTTGTTAATTAAGGCTAAGCCCAGGAGCCGGGCGACGCGGAGGGTGAGGGCGACAAAGCCGCTTGCGGCGGAGTGACCGCCCATGCGACGTTAACCCCGTTGCCTGGCATGTATCGAGTGGAGTTTGGGCGATGAAGGCGATTATCGTCGGCGGCGGTATCGGAGGTCTCACGACGGCGTTGATGCTGCGGGCGCGCGGCATTGCTTGTGAGATTTTCGAACAGGCCGATACCATTCGCGAGCTCGGCGTCGGCATCAACACCCTGCCGCATGCCATGCGCGAGCTTGCCGGGCTCGGTCTGTTGCCGAAGCTCGACGAGGCCGCCATCCGCACCGACCAGCTCTATTATCTCAATCGTCACGGTCAGGAAGTCTGGCGCGAGGCGCGCGGCATCGACGCAGGCCATGACGTGCCGCAATTCTCGATTCATCGTGGCCGCCTGCAGGGCGTCATCCATCGCGCGGTCGAGGAGCGGCTCGGGCCCGAGGTCATTCACACCGGTTGTCGCCTGGGCGCCTTCACCCAGGACGAAGGCGGCGTCACCGCCTATTTCTTTGATCGCTCCGGCGCACACGTCCACTCGGCGCGTAGCGACATCCTGATTGGCGCTGACGGCATCCACTCGCGCGTGCGCGAGACGCTGTTTCCCAATGAGGGACCGCCTTGCTGGAACGGCCTGATGCTGTGGCGCGGCGCGCGCGACTGGCCGGTATTCCTCACCGGCAAGTCGATGATCGTCGCCGGTGGCCTGAACGCCAAGGTCGTGGTCTATCCGATTGCGGAGGGCTCGAGCCCCGCGAGCCGACTCACGAACTGGGCGGTGCTGGTGAAGATCGGCGAGGGCAATGCACCGCCGCCGCGCAAGGAGGACTGGTCACGGCCGGGCCGGCGTGAAGAATTGATGCCGCACGTTGCACGCTTCTCTGTGCCTTATGTCGACGTCAAGAGCCTGATCTCGGCAACCCCTGAGTTCTATGAATATCCCACCTGTGACCGCGATCCCTTGCCCTATTGGTCGTCGGGGCGGGTCACCCTGCTGGGCGATGCCGCACATCCAATGTATCCGGTCGGCTCGAACGGCGCGTCTCAGGCCATTCTCGATGCGCGCTGCCTTGCGGATCTGTTGGCGCGCTCCGAGCACCCGCGCCAGGCGCTGGTCGAATACGAGAAGAAGCGCCTGCCGATGACGGCCGAGATTGTCCGCTCCAATCGTCGGGGCGGCCCGGAAGGGGTGATCGACGCGGTCGAGCAACTCGCGCCGAATGGTTTCGACAATGTCGAGAACGTGTTGAGCTACTCGCAGCGCGAGGCGATCGTGCGCGGCTATGCGACGAAGGCCGGCTTCGCCGCGGTGCCAGGCCTTGCGGCTGTCAAGGCGTGATACGCCGCCCTTCGGCTAGGATGGCGGCGGGGGCAGGAAGTGGATGTTGAACTCCGCAGCCATCGCGACAACGTCCTCGGGCTTCTGCTCTTTCATGTTGTGAAGGCCCCAGAACAGGTCATAAAGCTTGCGGCTCGGTGATACCCAGAACAGCACCTTCGCCGTCTGCTCCGCCTTGTTGAAGATGCCGTGCGGGACGCCCATGCCGAGGCGGATCAGGTCACCGGGCGTCGCCTGCGCTTCGGTATTGCCGAGCACGAAATCGAGCTTTCCCTCCAGCATATAGAGATACTCGTCCTGGTCCGGATGGATGTGCGGCGGCACGAAAGTGCCGGGCGGCAGCGTCGCATGCCAGGAGAAGCTGTGCTCGGCATAGCTCTTTGGCACGTAGGTCTGGCCGAGAATGTTCCAGGAAATGCCCTGGATACCTTCATTGGCCCTCGTGATGCCGGTGATCTCGCTCTTCACTTGAATTCCTCCCTTTACTCGACCATCGACTCGGCACTCAGTTCGCCGGTTTGCAGTCTTTTGCGTAACGGTCGCCGTAGTTCTCGAAGACCTTTTGAACGATCTCGGTCTGGAATTTTCCGTCAGGACGCTTGGCGACCTTGGTCAGATAGAAATCCTGGATCGGATAGCCGTTGGTGTTGAATTTGAAGGCGCCGCGCAGCGAGGTGAAGTCGGCTTTCTTCAGGGCCGCGCCTACGGCGTCCTTGTTGGCGAGGTCGCCTTTCACCCCCCTGACTGCGCTGTCGATCAACATCGCGGCGTCATAGGCCTGGAAAGCATAGGTGCCGGGCACGCTGTTGTAGGCAGCTTCATAGGCGCCGACGAACTTCTTGTTTTGCGGGTTGTCGAGGTTGGGCGCCCAGTTCGCGCCGCCGAACATGCCCACGGCCGCGTCCTGCTGCGCCGGCAAGGTTGACTCGTCCACCGTGAAGGCCGATAGCACCGGGATCGTATCGGCAAGCCCCGCCTGCCGGTACTGCTTGACGAGGTTGACGCCAAGGCCACCCGGCATGAACGTAAAGAGCGCATCGGGCTTGAGCGAGGAAATCTTCGAAAGCTCCGGCTGGAAGTCCAGCGTGTTGAGCGGCATATAGGATTCCTCGACGATTTCGCCCTTGTAGTCGAGCTTGAAGCCGGCCGCCGAATCCTTGCCGGCCTGATAGTTCGGCACCATCAAATACATGCGCTTGTAGCCGCGATCCTGGGCCACCTTGCCGAGGATCTCGTGCACCTGGTCATTCTGGTAGGAGGTCACATAGAAGAACGGGCTACAGTCCTTGCCGGCAAATGTCGATGGGCCGGCATTGGGGCTGATCAGGAATGTCTTTGATTCCGTGACCGGGCGGTGGATCGCCTGCAGGATGTTGGAGAAGATCGGCCCGACCACGAAATCGACCTTGTCGCGCTCGAGCAGGCCCTTGACCTTGGTCACCGCCGCATCCGGCTTCAGCTCGTCATCGACGACCACGACCTCGACATCGCGGCCGCCCATCTTGCCGCCGAGATCCTTGACCGCGAGCGCGAAACCGTCGCGAACCTGCTGGCCGAGCGCGGCGGCGGGGCCCGACAGGGTCACGATCACGCCGAGCTTGATCTTCTCCTGCGCAAATGCCGGGTCCAGTGCGGTACCGACGAGCAAAGCCAATCCGGCCAACCTCAGTTTCTTCTTCATGATCTTTTTCCCGATATGCTTGCGCTCACGCTACAGCCCTGTCGTTCGATCCAAGCTTATTCTGATGACGGCATCCGCGGCAAGCAGGGCCGAAGCCTGCTGCATCCTGCGTCGCGCCATCAGCCCGGCGCCATCAGCCCGGCGTCATCAGCCCGGCGCCATATGCAAGCGGCGCGCCAATTGCTTGAAGCCTAAAGAAATTCGACCCGCACTGGTTGTTCGGCGCGTTTTGGGCTTGCGGCGGCGCGAAAATTACTTGAAGCTCAAAACGACAGTTGGCTCGCTTCTGCCGCCAGTGCTGTGACATAGTGACCGCACCACGATGCTCGATTCCGAGACCAAGGCTGTTGAACTTCCGGAAGACCACGCCGAAGAGCTACGGCTGTGGTTGCGCCTGTTGACCTGCACGACCCTGATCGAGGGTGAGGTGCGCAGCCGCCTGCGGGAGCGGTTCGACGTCACGTTGCCTCGCTTCGATCTGATGGCGCAGCTCGACAAGGCGCCGGACGGCATGACCCTGTCCGATGTCTCCAAGCGCATGATGGTCTCCAACGGCAACGTCACTGGGCTCGTCGAACGTCTCGTGGAATCCGGGCACCTCGACCGCCGCACGTCCGATACCGACCGCCGCGTCCAGGTGATCCGGCTGACGAAGCTTGGCCGCGCCGAGTTTCGCAAGATGGCCGCGGAACACGAGACCTGGATCGCCGACGTCTTTGCCGATCTCACGCCAAAGGACGTGCGTGAATTGATGCGCCTGCTGGCCAAGACCAAAGCGTCCGCCCAGAAATCCGCTTCGCGCCGCAAACTGTAGGCCGTTCCGCGGCGAACTCTCCCCCTGCCGTCAGAAAAAACGCGTGATGTCCAAAATCTGCTATTGCGCCAAATTATTTTAAGCCTAAAATGATTTTGCTGCCGGGTGCTCTCCAAGCTGAAAGGAGCGTGCGATGGCTAACGCCGCCAAGGTTCAACTTCCGGGCTCGTATGATGGCAGGGTTGCAACGGCTCACGCCGACACCTTTGCCCTGCAACATCTGCCGCCCCGCGATCTATGGCCCGAATTCATCTTCACGCGGCCGGAGCTGCAATATCCGCCGCGATTGAACTGCGTCAGTTACTTCCTTGATCGCTGGGTCGAAGAGGGGCATGGCGATGCGCCCTGCGCGATCAGTCCTTCCGTGAGCTACAGCTATCGCGAGCTGCAACGGCTCGTGAACCGCATTGCCAACGTGCTGGTTGGCAAGCTTGGCCTCGTGACCGGCGGACGTGTCCTGCTCCGCTCGGCGAACAATCCCATGATGGTCGCGACCTATCTTGCGGTCATCAAGGCCGGTGGAATCGTGGTTGCGACCATGCCGCTATTGCGTGCCAAGGAGCTTCTGTATCCGATTCAGAAGGCCGAGATCACGCTGGCGCTGTGCGACGGCAAGCTGTGCGAGGATATGGAGAAGGCGAAAGCGGCAGCGCCCGGGCTGAAGCACGTCGTCTACTGGGGCACCGGTGCTGCCGACTCGCTGGAAGCGCTGACCGCGGACGCAAGCTCCGAGTTCGAGGCGGTCGACACGGCGTCCGACGATGTTTGCCTGATCGCGTTCACCTCGGGCACGACCGGCGATCCCAAGGGCACCATGCATTTCCACCGGGATATGCTGGCGGTCTGTGACGGCTATGCGCGCAATATCCTGCGGGCGAAGCAGGACGATCGTTTCATCGGCTCTGCGCCGCTCGCCTTTACGTTTGGCTTCGGCGGCGTGTTGTTCCCGATGCATATCGGCGCGTCCTTCGTCGTCCTGGAGAAGACCACGCCGGACGATTTTCTCGCGGCCATCGAGCGTTACAAGACCACGGTCTGCTTCACGGCGCCGACGGCATACCGCGCGATGCTCGGCAAGATCGCAGGCCGCGATATCTCGTCGTTGCGCAAGTGCGTGTCTGCCGGTGAGACCTTGCCCAAGCCGACATTCGACGCCTGGCTGCACGCAACGGGCATCAAATTGATGGATGGCATCGGCTCCACCGAATTGCTGCACATCTTCATCAGCGCGACGGAAGACGAGATTCGCCCAGGCGCGACGGGCAAGCCGGTGCCGGGCTATGAGGCAAAGATCGTCGATGATGACGGCAACGACGTGCCATCAGGCACGATGGGGCGCCTCGCGGTCCGCGGGCCGACCGGATGTCGCTACCTTGCCGACGAGCGGCAGCGCAAATATGTCCACAATGGCTGGAACATCACCGGCGACACCTATGTGATGGATGCCGATGGGTACTTCTGGTACCAGTCGCGCTCCGACGACATGATCGTTTCGGCCGGCTACAATATTGCCGGTACCGATGTCGAAGCCGCTCTTCTGACGCATCCGGCGGTCGCCGAATGCGGCGTCGTCGGGGCGCCCGATGAGGCGCGCGGCATGATCGTGAAGGCGTATGTGGTCCTCGCCCCCGGCGTCGTGCCGGACGCGCGGCTCGCGAGCGATCTGCAGGAGCACGTCAAGCGCGAGATCGCGCCTTACAAGTATCCGCGCGCGATCGAGTTCGTGGCGCAGTTGCCGAAGACCGAGACGGGCAAGTTGAAGCGCTTTGCCCTGCGGCAGATGGCGCAGGCGGCGGCCTCGTCGCCTGGCGTCGGTCCCAAATAAGAGAGGAATGGACGATTGTCTGCAACGACGCCGAAAAGCCCGCAGCTCGCAACGCTGCCAATCAGGGAAGATGCAGCCCCGATCCGGATCCTGCAGCCCTCCGGCTGGCCGATGCCGAAGGGCTATGCCAACGGCGTGGCCGCGGAGGGACGCATCGTCGTCACCGGCGGTGTGATCGGCTGGGATACGGAAGAGCGCCTCGCGGATGGCTTTGTCGCGCAGGTACGTCAGACGTTGAGCAATATCGCGGCGATCCTAGCCGAGGGTGGCGCGCGGCCGGAGCACCTCGTGCGTCTCACGTGGTATGTTGTTGATATGGACGAGTACCTGGCCAACCTGAAGGCGCTCGGCCAGATTTACCGGGAGATTCTTGGCGCGCATTATCCAGCGATGGCGCTGGTGCAGGTCGTCAGGCTGGTCGAGAAGGCGGCGCGCGTCGAAATCGAAGCCACCGCCGTAATCCCGCGCTGATGCACCGATCAGCTCGCCTTGGCGAGATCGTCGTCCTCCGGTGAGTTCAGATAGACGCCGGAGATGGTGTCGACCCAGCACAGGTGGTCGTGCACTTTCTTCACGCCGTCGATGTTCTCGGTCAGGACAATTGCCGCCCGGCGTGCGCTTTCGTCCGTGATGACGCCGCTCAGGTGGACAATGCCGTCGCTGACGATCACGTTCAGTCCGAACGGGCACCAGTCGTTCTTTTCCATCGCGTCAATGATGCGGCCGCGAATGTGATCGTCGTCCGCCGTGGGATCCGGCACCTGGCGGGCAAGGCTCGCTACTGCCTGGAGCAGGTTGGCGCGAGAGACGAGGCCGACGACCTTGTCGCCGCGCACCACGGGCAGGCGCTTGATGTTGTTCTGCTCCATGATGTCGACGATCTCGGCAAGGGCCGTATCCTCGGTGATGGTCACCGGCGACGTCGTCATCACCTCGGAAACCTTGCTGCCGTGTTCCTGAACGAAATCGCTGGCCGATTGGCCGGGGCCTAGGATGAACTTCAGCCAGCGGCCACGCTTGCGCTGGGTCCCGATCTCGCTGCGTCGGATGAAGTCGCCCTCCGACACGATTCCGACCAGCTTGCCGCTCTCGTCGACCACGGGAAGACCGCTGACATGGCGCTTGAGCATGATGTTGGCGGCTTCGACGATGGTGGTGTCGGGCGTGACCGAGATGACCGACCGGGTCATGATCTGGTGGGCGCGCATGGAATAACTCCGCATGTCCTGGCAGAATTCGATCTCACAAGGCTAATGCAGGCCGGGTTTGGCGGTTTGACGCAGGTCAATGGGGCAGCGCGGCCGCGCTTGACGCAGCTCAAGGTGCGCCCGGCCCATGGGCATATTCTGGAATTTATAAGTTCCAGGGCCAGCCAGGAGGTCACCTTGAGCGAACTCGCCAGACTGCAGGATTTTGCGCCCGGGAAGCTGGTATCGGATCCCGCCCGGCAGGTCGCGGAGGCGAACCAGCGTGCGTGCGATCTCATGTTCAGCGTGCAACGGCAGTTCCTTGACGAGATTGTATTTGTCGCCAACGAGCTCCTGGACCGGACGCAGACCGAGACACATTTGTTCGCGGAGTTCCTCTCGAAACTGGCCGCCTCGCACTCGGTCAAGGATTGGAGAACGCTCTGCGCCGAATGCGGCCAGCATCAGCTCGATTTCATCCGGCGCGACTGCGACCGGATCTTCAAGCACGGCGACAGAGTGATCGCGACCACCGCCGGCCTCTTCAATGTTGCGTCTCGCGATTGAGCCCGAAATCGTAAAATACGGACGAAATGCGAGCCATGAGCGCCGGAAAGACCTCTCTCCTCCCGCGGGCTGAGGAGCCTGCTGCAGCGGCGGATCTGATTTCCGACGCGCCGGCAGGCACTGAGGCTTCCGATCCCGAAAAATCGGCCGAAGCAGTGACCGCTGAGCCAGCCCCATCAGCGGAATCCTATCCGGTTGACCGAGCCTTGCATGCGATGCTGGCGCGGCTGACCGGCGGCATCTCGCCCATCGCTCTGTCGCTCGCCTATCTCGATTGGGCCTCGCACCTTGTGGGCGCGCCGCAGCGACAAATGGAGATTGCGAAGGACGCTGTTCGAGATGCGGGCCGGCTGCTCCAGGCCGCGGCACATGCGTCGACACCCAATCAGGACCCCTGGTCCGTAATCAAACCGCAGCCTCAGGATCGTCGCTTCGCCAGGCCCGAATGGGAAAGTCCTCCGTTCAACCTGCTGGCTCAGGCGTTTCTGTTGAGTGAGCAGTGGTGGCACAAGGCGACGACAGGTGTTCGAGGTGTGGCATCCGCCAACGAGGCGGTCGTGGAGTTCTCCGTGCGCCAGGTCCTCGACATGCTGGCGCCGTCGAGCTTCGTCGCGACCAACCCGGAAGTGCTGCAAAGGGCCTTTCGGAGCGGCGGCCAAAATTTCGTATGCGGTTGGCAGAATTGGTGGAGCGACTTTCTGCGGATGCGTTCCGCCAACAAGGCGGTCGGTGACGGAGAGTTCTCGGTCGGCAAGACGGTGGCGGCCTCGGCGGGAAAGGTGGTCTACCGCAACGAATTGATGGAGTTGATCCAGTATCACCCTGCCACGCAGAATGTCCGGCCTGAGCCAGTGCTGATCGTTCCGGCCTGGATCATGAAGTACTATATCCTCGATCTGTCACCAGAGAACTCCCTGGTGAAGTATCTCACCGGCGAGGGTTTAACCGTGTTCGCGATCTCGTGGCGCAATCCCGGCGTCGGCGACCGCGACGTTGCCTTCGACGATTATCGGAAGCTGGGCGTGAAGGCGGCGCTTGATGCGATCGCCTGCATCCAGCCGCGTCGGAAGGTCCATGCCCTCGGCTACTGCCTTGGGGGAACCCTATTGTCGATCACCGCCGCCGCTATGGCGCGCGACGGCGACAACCGCTTGAAGTCCATCACGTTGCTGGCCGCGCAAACGGATTTTACCGAAGCGGGCGAGCTGACGTTATTCACCAGCGAGAGCCAGGTCGCATTCCTCGAGGACATGATGTGGGAGCGCGGCTATCTCGACACCACGCAGATGGCCGGCGCCTTTCAGCTTCTGCGCTCGAACGACCTGATCTGGTCGCGGTTGTCCCACGACTATCTCTTGGGCGAGCGCGCACCGCCGAGCGATCTGATGGCCTGGAATGCGGATGCCACGCGTCTGCCGTATCGGATGCATTCGGAGTATCTGCGTCGACTGTTCCTCAACAACGATCTGGCGGAGGGGCGCTATCATGTCGACGGGCGCAATATCGCATTGTCAGACATTCACGCGCCGATGTTCGTGGTCGGCACGCTGAGGGATCACGTGGCGCCCTGGCGATCCGTCTACAAGATTCACTATCAGGTCGATGCCGACGTGACCTTCCTGTTGACCAGCGGCGGCCACAACGCGGGCATCGTGGCGCCGCCTGGCGAGCCGGGGCACAGCTACCAGGTGATGACCAAGGCGGCAGAAGCACCCTATGTCGGCTGTGACGAATGGTTCAAACGCGCACCGCATTTCAAGGGGTCGTGGTGGCCGGAATGGACCAAATGGCTTGTCGCGCGATCTGGCGATCTTTGCGAATCGCCTCAAATGGGGCTCGGCAATGTCGATCGACTCCCGGATGCGCCCGGCGAATACGTTCTGACCTAGTCAGCAGGCTCCGTGCCGAGCCTCAAGCGTGAAGCTCCAAAAGGCTTCGTCTTGTTTAGCTTCTTGTAGGCAGTCGCCGCTTTCTTCAGCAGCTCTTTCTTGCGCTTGCGACCGAGGAAGTGAAAGCCTACGGCCGAGCCTTCATCATTCAACGTCTTGGCAAGCACGCGGCCTCTCGCATCGTCATTGAGTTGCCCCAGGCTGCGTTGCGCCCGACGCAACTGTTTCAGAATGGCCTTCTGCTTTTCAAGCGACTCATCGACGAACAAGTCCTCGAGGGACTCGATCGCATAGGACAGTCGTTTGTTGAGCAGGCGCAAGTGATGCCGCTTCTTCACGCCGAGTTCGGCGAGCTTGCGAGACCTCTTCAGGAGGATCCTTTCCCACGCGGCCAGCTGCTGCGCCGCGTGTTCGGCAAGCGGGGAGCGGCGCAATCTGATGGCCTCCTTGCCTCGTCGGGTTGACCAGGGTCCACTCTCGATCCAGCCGGATGTCTGCTCGATCAGGCGGCGATATCGGACCGATCGCAGCGCCCGCGCCAAAAGACGATGGCTTTCTGCGCGCTTTTCCTGCCACGACTGAAGCTCGGCAATCAGGGCAAGCTCCTCGCCGCTGGCGGCAACAATTCGTTCGATCGCCACATCGAGATCGCGCACCATGCCGAGTTGCCGGTGTAGCCACTTCAGTTCGGCCCAGACGACCGGCCGCATGGCGTCGTCGACTATGGGAGAAAAGAAGCGGATGGCGGCGCGAAGGCGTGTGAGCGCTATGCGAATCTGGTGCAGGGCGTCGGGATCGCCGCTGCATGTTTCCTCGTGCCGGGCCATGACGGCATTGAGGTGACGGCGAGCCACGATTCGAAATGCGGTATCGCAGGCCATTGCCGCGCTCAGGCGAGCCGGTGAGGCGCTCCGTGCCGACGCCGGCTTGACGCGGGCGGGGGCCTCCGGTGTCGTGCTGCGTCGCGCCATCGCCTTGGTTACCTGTCCCCCGCCATCCCCGTCCGGCAACGGTCGCGCGTTTGCTCTGGTGTTCCTGAGGCGTCAACGATCCTCCAGTCCAGATCGCCGATCTTATAGCGCTCCTGAAGCTCGGCAACCTCTCGCGTTGCATCTGACGCGTCGTCCCGCCGGCTGTCGATACGCGCCTGGCGCGTCGCCAGGTCCGCAATCAGAAAGAGCCCGCTCAGAGGGACGTTGCACGCCCGCGCCAGCGCGGCCATCCCGTTCCGCTCAGACTGCTGCGCAAAGACCGCATCGACGATGACGGAATGTCCCTGCGCCAGAACGTGCCGCGCGCGCTCAGTCAGGACATCATAGACCCGCGCGGTGACGTCGGGCTGATAGGCGGATTGCGGCAGCCGGTCCGTTTCCTGGATCTGAAACAGCCGTTTTCGAACGACGTCGCTGCGCAGCACGACGGCGCCCGGCTGTGGCGGGACGAGGGGTGCGAGCATGCGCGCGAGCAGCGATTTTCCGGTCCCCGAAAGGCCGCCGACTGCGATCAAGCGGGGAGCCGGCGGGTTGATCAGCGCCTGGGCCAGCCGAAAATAACGGCGCGCATCCTCGATGATCCCGCTCTCATCGGCGTGAGGCCTCGCCAGCTTCGCGAGCAGCACCTGGGCGCGGATCGCTGCGCGGATGGACATGAACAGCGGAAGCGCGCCGATCGCGTCGTGGTTTTCGGCCTCAGCCGTGACGAGATAGCGATTGAGGATCGCATTTGCGGCCGATTGCTGCTCGTAGTGCAGCAGGTCCATCAGCGTGAATCCGAGATCATAGAGTACGTCGATCGAAGCCATCTCCGGATCGAACTCGATGGCGTCGAACAGAACCGGTTGATTGTCGATCAGCACGATGTTTCCAAGATGCAGATCCCCGTGGCAGCGTCGCACGAAGCCCCGACGTCCGCGATCTCCGAGCAGGTCGCGGACGCGTAGGAATGCGTCATGTGAAGCCCGTGCCAACTCGTCGATCTCGGTCGTCGCGACATGGCTGCCCCGTCGCAGACCCGCGCCATTTCCGTCGATGAGCGCCGGGATCGTTGCAATCCAGCGAGGTGCCTCGACGCGTGCTGCGATCGCATGCGAGGCCGCGATCGCATCCGCGATTCCTGTGGCGAGATGCGCACCCAGCGGGCCCGCTTGTGCCAGGTGATCCAGCGTCCGGTTCTCATCGAAGCGGATCATGTCCACGGCGAACTCGATCGCCCGACCATCTCCTCCAATTCTCAGCGAGCCGTCATCATCCTCCGTGATCGCCACCACGCCCCGGTAGATTTGCGGCGCCAAGGGCTGGTTGATCCTGATTTCCTCCTCGCAGGCCGCCTTCCTCTTCTCCAGCGTCGAATAGTCAAGGAAGGGAAAGCGGACGGCCCGCTTGATCTTCAATGCGCGGTTGCCGTCGAGAAAAACCGAGGCCGCATGCGTATCGATCCGCGTGACGCCGGGCTGCGTGGTCGGATCGGTCAGGAATGCGAAGATCCGTTCCTGGGTCGAAGTGTCCGGGTGAGAGGTCGTCATGTGCCGATATCGTCAAGGCCGCAGCACGGCCGCTCCCAAAATCTGCCCGCCCCGCAACCTGCCCAGAACTTCGTTGGCCTCGCTCAGTGCAAAAACGGTGGTTTCGGTCCGGACGCCGGCCTGCAGCGCAATTTTCAGAAAATCCAACCCATCGTGACGGGTCAGGTTGGCGACGGAAAGCAGTTGCCGTTCCTCCCACAGCAGGCTGTAGGGAAAGCTCGGAATGTCGCTCATGTGAATGCCGGCGCAGACCACGCGGCCGCCTTTGCGGACCGCGCGCAAGGCGGCCGGCACGAGCTCGCCGGCAGGCGCGTAGATGATCGCGGCGTCGAGCGGCGCATCGGGCAGTTCGTCCGAAGCGCCAGCCCAGACGGCACCGAGATTGCGCGCAAAATCCTGCGCCGCGATGTCGTCGCGGCGCGTAAAGGCGTAGACTGATCGCCCCTGCCAAACCGCGACCTGGGCGACGATGTGGCCCGCGGCTCCGAAGCCATAGATCCCGAGCCTTTCCGCATATCCTGCCATCACCAGCGAACGCCAGCCGATCAGGCCCGCGCATAGCAGCGGCGCGATCGCGACGTCGTCGCCATCCTCGCCAAGCGGAAATGCGTAGCGCGCATCGGCAATGGCATCCGTCGCATAGCCGCCGTCGCGGGTGCAGCCGGTGAACAATGGATGATCGCAGAGATTTTCCATGCCCTCGCGGCAGAACCGGCAGGTGCCGCAGGTGTAGCCGAGCCAGGGGATGCCGACGCGATCCCCTAGCCGATGCGTGGTCACGTCAGGCCCGACGAGATCGACGCGGCCGACGATCTCATGACCGGGGACGATCGGATAGCGGATGTCAGGCAGCTCGCCGTCAACCACATGAAGGTCAGTACGGCAGACGCCGCAGGCACTGACCTTCACCCGGATCTGGCCGTCGCCAGGGATCGGGTCCGGCCGCTCATCCATCCGCAGCCGCGCTCGCGGGCCGGGCAACACCATCGCACGCATCAGTCTCTCCCGAACCCATCGCAGGTATCATGTCAATCCTAGAGCATGATCCGGAAAAGTGTGGAGCGGTTTTTCCGAAAAGATCATGCTCAAACAACCACCTAAAGCGCGATGACGATTCCCCAATCTTATCGCGCTTTAGCGTGCGAACGCGGCAAGTCCTTGACGTCCATCAAATCGGCGACTTGCCGGCCGGCGGCTCCCCTTGGCCTTGATAAGGATCAAGGGCCGGGCGGGGAGGCGGTCTATTTTGACCGACAGAGGAGAATCCCGATGCCCATCAAGGACGTCTTGTTGCCGCTTGTTGGTGAGCCGAGCACGTCGGCACTGGCCGCGATCGAGACATGTGTGGCGGCAGCCGCCGATCTCGGTGCGAAGATCACCGCGTTCGCGGTGGAGGAGGATGTTCTCGTCCGGCCGAAAGTCGTGATCTCATCGGATCTGGACAATGCGGCGGAGGCTCATGCCCTGCGCAGTGTGACGGGGGTGCAGGATCTGTTGAATGCATTCAGGATCGCGGCATCCCGCTTGAACATTCGGGCTGACGGCCAGTTGCACAAAGTGGAAGCGGAGGCGATTGCGGCGGCGGTGGCGGAGCGCGCGCGCTACAGCGATCTCACGCTGGTCCCGGTCAAGGCCAACGACAGCCGGTCGGAACACCTCATCGAGCAATTGATTTTCGAATCCGGCCGACCGCTTTTGCTCTGTCCCGAAGCGCATGCCGACAAGCTGCGGGTTGAATTCGAGAACGTCATCATCGCGTGGGACCGTTCCGCGCCTGCGGCACGAGCCGTCGGCGATGCCCTGCCGATCCTCCAGGCGGCGGCCTCGGTTCGGATCATCACGGTGACGGACGACGCGGCCGACGACATCATGAAATCCGGGACCGGCCTCGTCGACCACCTCAGGGAGCACGGAGTCCCCGCGTCCTTTGAAACCGTGAAGATCGACGGCAGCTCGATCGGCAAGGTGCTCGGAAGCTGGGCAAAGGAGCATGCCATCGATGCGATCGTCATGGGAGCCTACCACCATTCCCGCCTGAACGAGATCGTCTGGGGCGGCGTGACCAAGACCGTCATCGGTGAGCCACCCTGTTGGGTTATGATGTCGCATTAGATGCTTCAGCCATCTGTCATGGCCGGGTTCCAAACACGTCGCCCGGCGCCGAGTGAATGATTGCGACATGTCGACCTATCGTCTGAAGAATTTGCTGTCGCCCCGATCGGTGGCACTCGTCGGGGCCAGCCCACGGCACGTGTCGGTCGGTCGTGCGGTCCTGGAAAACATCCGCAAGGCGAGCTTCAAGGGCGAGTTGGGGCTGGTGAACTCGCGCTATGCCGAGATCGCCGGCGTTCCGGCCGTCGACAGTCTCGACAGGCTGCCATTCGTGCCGGAACTCGTTGCCATCACCGCGCCGGCGGGCGAGGTGCCCGGCATCATCGAGCAGGCCGGCCGCCGTGGCTCGGCGGGCGCGCTGATCGTGACCGCGGGGCTCGGGCATGGTCCCGGATCTCTCGAAGAAGCGGCACTCGTCGCAGCGCAAAGATACGGCATGCGATTGATCGGTCCCAATTGCCTCGGGATCATGATGCCCGGCGCGAGCCTGAATGCGAGCTTCTCAGCTCACATGCCCGGCGCAGGCAGCCTGGCTCTGATCTCGCAGTCGGGCGCGATCGCTGCCGGCATGGTGGATTGGGCGGCACAGCGCGGCGTCGGCTTCTCCGGAATCGTCTCGATCGGCGACCAGCTCGACGTGGATATCGCCGATCTCCTCGACTACTTCGCGCTCGACCACAAGACGCGCGCGATCCTGCTTTATATCGAGGCGATCAAGGACGCACGGAAATTCATGTCGGCGGCGCGCGCCGCGGCGCGGGTCAAGCCGGTGGTCGTCGTGAAGTCCGGCCGCCTGGCGCAAGGCGCGCGCGCGGCCGCGACGCACACTGGAGCTCTCGCCGGCGCCGATGCCGTTTACGACGCAGCATTCCGCCGTGCCGGCATCCTGCGCGTGTCCGACCTGCGCGAGCTGTTCGACTGTGCGGAGACGCTCGGGCGCGTCGAATCGCCGAGCGGAAAGCGGCTTGCCATTCTCACCAATGGCGGCGGTATCGGTGTTCTCGCGGTCGATCGTCTCGTCGAGCTCGGCGGCATTCCCGCGCCCATGACGCCGGAGATGCGGCAAAACCTAGACGCGATACTGCCTTCGACCTGGTCGGGCGCAAATCCCGTCGATATCGTCGGCGATGCGGACGCCTCGCGCTACGCGGCTGCGCTCGAAGTACTGCTCGCCGATCCCGGCAACGACGCCGTGCTGGTGCTCAACGTCCAGACCGCGATCGCGTCCGCGTCCGATATCGCGACAACCGTGACTGAACTCGTCAGGAAATACCGCGAGCAGCATCGTAGCTGGGCCAAGCCCGTGCTCGCCGCCTGGGTCGGGGCCGAACAGACAATCGTGGAGACGCTCTCAAGCGCCGGCATCCCCAACTACCCGACAGAGGACGATGCTGTGCGCGGGTTCATGCACCTGGTGCGGCATCGCGAGCTGGTCGAGGAGATCACGCAGGTGCCGCCCGCGATGCCTGACTCATTTGCGCCCGACGTCGAAGCCGCAAGACAAATCGTGAGGGCCGCCATCGCGGATGGCCGTAAATGGCTCGAGCCGGTCGAGATCAAGCGGGTGCTCGAGGCCTACGATATTGCCATGGTGCCGACCTACGCGGCTGCCGATGTCGAGCAGGCGGTCGCTCATTCCAGGGAGATGTTCGCGCAGGGCGCCACCGTCGTACTCAAGATCCTGTCGCGCGACATCGTGCATAAGTCCGATGTTGGTGGGGTCGTCCTCAACTTGACCACACCCGACGCCGTGCGTGCTGCCGCTACCGACATTCTGGCCCGGGCGAGGAAGCTGCGGCCCGAGGCGCGCATTTCCGGCGTCATCGTGCAGGCCATGGTCGTGAAGGCGAAGGCGCGCGAGCTCATCCTCGGCCTTGCCGACGACCCGACCTTCGGCATGGTCGTCGTCTTCGGGCGGGGCGGCACCGCGGTCGAGATCATCAACGACAAGGCGCTGGCGCTGCCGCCGCTCGATCTGCAGCTTGCGCGCGACCTGATCGAGCTCACCCGCGTCTCGCGCCTGCTGCGCGCCTATCGCGACGTGCCGGCGGTCAAGCAGGACGCCGTCGCCATGGTGCTGGTCAAGCTCGCCCAGATGTCCGCTGACATTCCCGAGATCCGGGAGTTGGACATCAATCCGCTGCTTGCCGACGAGACCGGGGTGACGGCGGTCGATGCGCGCGTCGCGGTCGGGGCGCCGCAGCGAAAGTTCGCAGGCTCAGGGCCGGCCAATTTTGCCGTTCGCGCCTATCCGTCGCAATGGGAGCGTCACCTCGAGCTCAAGGAGGGCTGGCGCATCTTCGTGCGGCCGATGCGTCCCGAGGACGAGCCGACCATTCACGAATTCCTGCGGCACGTGACGCCGCACGACCTTCGCCTGCGCTTCTTCGCGCAGATGAAGGAGTTCACCCACCAGTTCATCGCGCGTCTGACGCAACTCGACTATGCCCGCGCCATGGCCTTCATCGCTTTCGACGAGGCGACCGGCGACATGGTTGGCGCGGTCCGCATCCATTCTGACTCGATCTACGAGACCGGCGAATACGCTATTCTGTTGCGGTCCGATCTGAAGGGCAGGGGACTCGGATGGGCCCTGATGCACCTGATCATCGAATATGCGAGATCGGAAGGACTGAAGGTCATATCGGGCGATGTGCTGCAGGAGAACATCGTGATGCTCGACATGTGCCGCCAGCTCGGCTTCGAAGTGAAGCCGGACCCGGTCGAGCCTGATATCTGCGACGTACGGCTGAAGCTCTGAAGCGTAACGTGGCCGCGGAAGCTCGCTCAACGTCTCTCGCTGGCAGGCAGCGTAATCGCATATGACGTAAGCGCTTGGGGCGCTGAAGTTTCCACATTGTCATGGCCGGGCTTGTCCCGGCCATCCACGCCTTACTTTGCAGCCCAAAGAACGTGGATGCCCGGGACAAGTCCGGGCATGACGGGCTCTTGTTACATTGCCCGCAAGCGAGAGAGGAGGGCACGTGTTTCGCGGCAACTATCATTTGCGTCAAGCATGGAGACGTGTGGCCGGCTTGAGGCAGGTCAATCGGGCTGCCATGCGCCGGCCTAGAAACGACGCATGCTAGCTTGGGACCGGTCGTCCCGAGGAGGTGTGATCTTGAACGCTGAACCTTTGTTGGCGGCGATGCCGTCCGGTGACGTGCTCGAACTGCGCCCAGCCGGGCCGTGGATCGCAGCCAATGTCTCGAAGCTCGAATCGCTGTCGCGCTCGGTGAAGGCCGATGTCGACCGGTCGAGGGCCGTGAAGCTGGACATGAGCGAGGTGAGCGAGCTCGATACGCTCGGCGCATGGTTGCTCGAGAAGCTGTCCCGCCGGGGCCCGTCGACGGGCAGCACCGCCGAGATCGTCGGCGTTGCCGACAATTATAGCGGGCTCATGGACGAGGTTCGTCAGGTCAATCGGCACAACCCGACGTCCCTGCCGATACCCAACCCGGCCTTGCTGCGGCTGAACGAGCTCGGCAAAGCCACGGTCGGCGCGCGGGAAGACATCGCGATCTTCCTGCAAATGTTGGGCGCGCTGTTCATGGCCTTGATCGGCGTCGTGCGGCGGCCGCGGTCGTTGCGGCTGACGTCGCTGGTCTATCAGCTCTACCGCATCGGCTGGCAGGCGATCCCGATCATCATGCTCATCACTTTCCTGATCGGCGCGATCATCGCGCAGCAGGGCTTTTTCCATTTCCGCAGGTTCGGCGCCGAGTCATATACGGTGGACATGGTCGGCATTCTGGTGCTGCGCGAGCTCGGCGTTTTGATCGTCGCCATCATGGTCGCCGGGCGGTCGGGCAGTGCCTATACCGCCGAGCTCGGCTCGATGAAGATGCGGGAGGAGATCGATGCGCTCGCGACCATGGGGCTCGATCCGGTCGACGTGCTGATCCTGCCGCGCGTGATGGCGCTCGTCATCGCCCTGCCGATCCTAGCCTTCATCGGATCGATTGCCGCTCTCTATGGCGGCGGCCTGGTCGCCCAATTTTACGGTGACATGGGGCCGGCTATCTATCTCGCGCGGCTGCACGAGGCGATCTCGGTCACCCATTTCGAGGTCGGCATCCTCAAGGCGCCGTTCATGGCGCTGGTGATCGGCATCGTCGCCTGCAGCGAGGGGCTGCGGGTGAAGGGCAGCGCGGAATCGCTGGGCAAGCAGACGACGACATCGGTGGTGAAGTCGATCTTCCTCGTCATCGTGCTGGACGGCCTGTTTGCGATCTTCTTTGCCTCGATCGGAATGTAACGATGGCGGATACGTTACAGGCATTTGCGATCCGCGTCCGCGATCTCGTAGTCGGCTTCGGCCACCAGACCGTGCTCGATCATTTGTCGCTCGATGTCCGCCGTGGCGAGATCCTCGGGCTGGTCGGCGCGTCCGGTGGCGGCAAATCGGTTCTCATGCGCACCATCATCGGCCTGATCCCACGCCGAAGCGGTGAGATCGACGTGATGGGCCAGCCGATCGGCGCGACGCACGACCGCAGCACCCAGAGCGTCGCGAGCCGATGGGGCATCTTGTTTCAGCAGGGTGCGCTGTTCTCATCGCTGACGGTGCGGCAGAACATCCAGTTTCCGCTCCGCGAAAATCTCGTCCTGTCGCAGGAGTTGATGGACGAGATCGCGACTGCAAAGCTCGAGATGGTGGGGTTGCGGCCGCAGGACGGCGACAAATATCCGGCAGAACTATCCGGCGGCATGACCAAGCGCGTCGCGCTGGCACGCGCGCTGGCACTCGACCCGCCGATCCTGTTCCTGGACGAGCCGACCTCAGGCCTCGATCCGATCGCCGCCGGCGATTTCGATGCGCTGATCAAGACCTTGCAGAGGACGTTGGGGCTCACCGTGTTCATGGTCACCCATGATCTGGCCAGCCTTACGACCGTATGCGATCGCGTCGCTGCACTTGCGGACGGAAAGATCGTGGCCATCGGGCCGATGCGCGAGCTGCTTCAATCCGAGCATCCCTGGGTGCGAGCCTATTTCCACGGCAAGCGCTCCCAGATGCTGCAACCTCAGATGAGATGAGACATGGAAACCCGCGCACCCTACGTTCTGATCGGCGCCTTCGTGATGGCTGCGATTCTTGCTGTCTTCGGCTTCATCTACTGGCTGAACAACACCGGCGGTATTGGGCCGCGGACGAGCTACCACGTGCAGTTCCAGGGCCCCGTGCCCGGACTTCTGGTCGGCGCGGGCGTGCTGTTCAACGGCATCCGCGTCGGTGAGGTCGCCGCGCTTGCGCTTGCTCCGGACAATCCGCGCTTCGTCAATGCGACGATCTCGGTGGCCTCCGCCACGCCAGTGCGTGCCGACACCAGGGTAGGCCTGGATTTCCAGGGCCTGACCGGCGTGCCGGTGGTGGCGCTCGAGGGCGGGATGATCGTCGCAAAGCCGGGCGAGATGCCGGTGCTGATCGCAGATGCCGGCGCCGGACAGAGCATGACTCAGGCGGCGCGCGATGCTCTGCGCCGCGTGGATTCGGTGCTCGAAGAGAACTCCGGGCCGCTCAAGGACACGATCGCCAATTTCAAGACCTTCTCGGAAGGGCTTGCGCGCAACACCGGCAAACTCGACGGCATTGTCGCCGGATTGGAGAAGATGACGGGCGGTGGTGCTCCAGCCCAGAAGATCACCTATGATCTCCGTGCCCCGCAAAATATCGGTCCTGTCGGCAAGACCCTGACGGAGGCACTGGCGATCCCCGAGCCGACCGCGGTCGCGATGTTGCAGACACAGCGGATGCTGTTCTCGCCGACCGGCGACTATCCCGGCTTCGCCGAGTTCCTGTGGGCCGACAGCATTCCCAAGCTTCTGCAGGCGAGGCTGATCGACAGTTTCGAGAACTATGACATGGCGCATGCGCCGTTGCGGACGAGCGACATCGGTCAGGCGGACCATCAGCTCCTGATCGACATCAGGCGCTTCCGGATCTCGACCGACGGTGATCCGGTTGCCGAGATTGGCCTGTCGGCGAGGATCGTCGACAAGAACGGCAAGGTGATCGCCTCGCGTCTTCTGGAGGCCAGCGAAAAGCTCGACAAGATCGAGCCGGCCGCCGCAGTCGAGGCTTTCAACGCTGCGTTTGCGCAGATTGCAAAGGAACTGATCGGCTGGACCGTGCAGTCGGTCTAGCCAGCGCTATTCCAGCGTCTTCAGATAAGACAGGAGATCGTGGATCTGGTCCGGATTGAGCTCGAAGGCGGGCATGTCCGGATGGCCGGTATAGATGCCCTCCGCGAGCGCTTCGCCGAGCGTCTCGATCGGGTAGCGTTGATGCAACGTCCGGAATGCCGGAGCGATCTTCAGCGGGCTTTCCAACCTGCGGTCGATGGCATGGCAGCGCGCGCAATTGGCGCGCGCGTAGGCCTTGCCGCGTTGCTCGGCCTTGGAGGCGGCGAGGGCCGGTGTTGCCAGGAGAAGCGCGATCAGGATCTGACGAAGCGTGAATTGCAGCATGAAGGGATTGGTCTCGAAGGGGCCGGCACAGAGAATACGGAGGCGGCGCATCGCAAAATTGATCTGGGTCAACTGCATCTGTGACAAGGCAGTAAAATGCCGAAGCGCGGCAGACTCGGCTTAAGGCCGGAGGCGGGTGCGCCTGGCTGGAGCGATGAATGAAGTCTTCCCTGGTTGCAATCGAACCCAACAGGCACTTCTGCAGGGAGTGCTCGATACGTGATTTCAGCATGTGCGCTTCGCTCGATGCGGCTGAACTCAGGGAGTTCGAGCATCTGGGGCGCCGTGTGCATTTTATCGCCGGCGAGACGGTATTTTCCGAGGAAGACATCACGACATCCTTTTACAACCTTCTCGAAGGTGTGATGAGGCTCTACAAGCTGTTGCCGGATGGGCGGCGGCAAATCGTCGGCTTCGCGCTGCCCGGCGACTTCCTGGGGATGAATGTCTCCGGTCGCCACAACTTCTCTGCGGACGCAATCGGCCCCGTGACGGTCTGCCAGTTTGCCAAGGCCGCGTTCGGCCGTTTCATCGAGGACAGGCCGCATCTCCTGCGCCGTATCAACGAACTCGCCGTGCGCGAGTTGAGCCAGGCTCGCGACCACATGGTCTTGCTGGGACGCCGTTCGGCGGAGGAGAAGGTCGCTACCTTTCTCCTCGGCTGGCGCGAGCGCCTGACACTGCTCAACGGGCCGTCAGGCACGGTGCCCCTGCCGATGAGCCGCCAGGATATCGCCGACTATCTTGGACTGACCATCGAAACGGTCAGCCGCACCTTCACCAAGCTCGAGCGTGTCGGCGTGATCCAGATCCTCCATGGCGGTATCAGCCTGCTTGATCCGGCGCGCGCCGAAGCACTGGCGGCTGCCTGAGAGACCTCTTTACCATGGTGATCGCTGATTTTTGATCGCGATCAAGGACGACGATCGGCGGCCGCGCATACTGCCCAGGTTGATGAAAGCTCAGGGGGGCAGCACCATGCCGATCGATGCGCTGTTGATGACCATTGCCGTTGTGACCGTCTTCGTCGCCTTCGCGGCGGTGTTGGCATGGGCGGACCGCCAAACGAGGCCTAACCAGCTCAAGTCGAACGAAACAGCCTTCAAACATTGAGGCGGCTGAGGTCATAGCCTCATTGGCGTGACCTGAGATGGAGTTGGTGGAAGGTCCATCTTGGCCCTGCGAGGCAAAGGCCGTGCATCGCCGCGCTTATGGTTAATTCGCAACTCAGCATCGCGCGCATCCCTTTGATGCAGCCTGTGGATGCGCACCTTGGGGCGGCGGGAACGCTCCCTTTCCCGGCACTTGCCCTAAAGTGCATATGTGTGGTTTCCGGTTGAAAAGCCCGGTAACGTTGACTACGCAGGAACCCCAGTACCTCGCAGTCTTAGGAGTCCGACGGCGTGCCTCAGGACAAGACCAGCGATCCCCGACAGTCGTCGGGCAACAAGCTTTCGGTGCTGCGCAAGCATCCGATCTTCGCTGATCTGGAGCCGGAGGCGCTCGACCAGCTCTGCCGCTATGCCAAGCACACCACCGTCAAGCGCGGCGCGACGATCGCCGCGAAGGGCGATCCCGGCAACAACCTTTTTGCGGTCATCACCGGAACTGTAAAAATTTCCTCCTCTTCGCCCGATGGCCGAAACGCCATCCTCAATTTGATCGGTCCAGGAGAAATTTTTGGTGAGATCGCGGTGCTCGATGGTGCGCCACGGTCGGCAGACGCCACCGCCAACACCAATTGCGAGCTCTACATCATCGATCGTCGGGATTTCCTTCCTTTCGTGAAGAGCCAGCCTGAATTGGCGATGAAGTTCATCGAGCTGCTCTGCGGCCGGCTACGCTGGACCAGCCAGCAGGTCGAGCAGGTGATCTTGCAGAACCTGCCGGGACGGCTCGCCAGTGCGCTGCTCGGCCTGACCGAGGAGCGCAAGCTCGATTCCGGCAGCGGAACCCTCGCGATCACCCAGCAGGAGATCAGCGAGATGGTCGGCATGACCCGCGAGAGCATCAACAAGCAGTTACGCGCCTGGGCCGCGCGGAGCTGGGTCCGCCTCGAGCATGGCGCCATCGTCGTGCTCGACATCGACGCGTTGCGCGAGCTTGCCGAAAGCGGTCTCGAAGGCGGGTGACAACGTTCGGTGTCATCCGTCGATGATAGCGACGGCTCGCGTCCAGCCCGCCGAAGCCCGTTCGATCTTCACGGGGAAGCAGGAGACGGTGAAGCCCGTCGACGGCAGCTTCTCCAGATTGTGCAGCTTCTCGAGATGGCAGTAGCCGATGTGACGCCCCGCCTTGTGACCTTCCCAGATCAGCTTCGCATCCTTCGTCTCAGCATATCTCTTCGCGGTATGGACGAACGGCGCGTCCCAGCTCCAGCCGTCGGTGCCGGTCAGCCGCACGCCGCGCTCGAGCAGATACATCGTGGCCTCATAGCCCATGCCGCAGCCTGAATTGACGTAGTCGGCGCGCCCGAATTTCGCGCCGGCGCTGGTGTTGACGACGACGATCTCGAGCGGCGATAGCGTGTGCCCGATACGCGCGAGCTCCTTCTCCACGTCGTCGGCGGTCGCCACATGGCCGTCTGGCAGATGGCGGAAGTCGAGCTTGACGCCGGGCTGCAGGCACCACTCGAGCGGCACCTCGTCGATCGTCCAGGCGCGCTCGCCGCGGTTCATGGTGGGATGGAAATGCCAGGGCGCATCGAGATGCGTGCCATTGTGAGTCGATAGCGATACCTGCTCCACCGCCCAGCCTTGACCATCGGGCAGATCCTCGGCCTTCAGCCCGTCGAAGAACTGCAGCATGCGCGGCAGCCCCTGCTGATGATCGATGTACTGGATCGTCGGATGGTTGCCGGGCGGGTCGGCCGGCACGTCATTCTGCAACGGCACCGAGATGTCGATCAGCTTCCGCGGCATGGCATTCCCTCAAGACGGTCCGGTGTGTCGGGCATCTTGGGGGGCCTCCATTGGCCACGTCAAGTGACGCGCCGGCGACGTCAAGTGACGCGCTGGCGAGGTCAGGGGACGCGCCGGCGACATCAAGCCAGCCCGCCGAAGGCGAGTCGCGGCCAGGTGCATCGATGCAACTCTTGCATTGATCGATGCCGTATTTGGCTTGGACAGGGAATGCCGCCCGCCCTAGGGACGACAAGGGCGACTTCGCGCTGATGCAGCGCGTCCGCTCAGGGACGGGACGACCGTCTCGACCGAACCTCTAAGCCGCAACCAATAGCGGTCGAGCATAAGACGAGAGGAACATCCATGGGTACATTGAGCATCGTTACCACGCGCTGCGCCGGCCGGGGCCTTCGATCCCGCCGCAGCACCACGGCGGGGAGGTCATGAACGGCGACCTTCGCGACGCCGAGGACTTCGCGGCCGCGATGATGAAGCAGCCGAATCCGCCCGAATCCCTCGCACACAATGCTACCAAGGTGGTGCGCTTGTGACGCTTGACTTCGCACCTGAAGAGGAGCGCCTTAAGGCGGCCCGCAGCACCTGCGCAACGACGACATAATCAATTGAGGAGGAAAGACCAGATGAAGACACTAACCGGCATCATCACGGCCGTTGCGCTGGCGGTCACAGCGCCCCTGGCGACCGCACGCGATTTCCGCTCCGCCGACGTACACCCCGCCGATTATCCGACCGTCGAAGCCGTCAGGTCAATGGGCAAGGAGCTCGCAACGGCGAGCGGTGGGAAGCTCGGCGTGAAGGTGTTTCCAAATGGAGCCCTGGGCTCTGAGAAGGACACCATCGAGCAGCTCAAGATCGGCGCGCTCGACATGATGCGGATCAACGCATCGCCGTTGAACAACTTCGTGCCGGAAACCATCGCGTTGTGTCTGCCATTCGTCTTCCGGGACACGCAGCACATGCGCAACGTTCTCGACGGGCCGATCGGCGATGAAATCCTGGCCGCGATGGAGCCCGCGGGTCTCATCGGCCTTGCCTATTACGACAGCGGCGCGCGCTCCATCTACACCGTCAAGGCGCCGATCAAGTCGCTCGCGGACGTCAAGGGCCTGAAGATCCGCGTCCAGCAATCCGACCTTTGGGTCGGCATGATCCAGAGCCTCGGGGCCAACCCGACGCCGATGCCGTATGGCGAGGTCTATACCGCGCTCAAGACCGGTCTGGTTGACGCCGCCGAGAACAACTGGCCCTCTTACGAATCGTCGCGGCATTTCGAGGCAGCCAAGTTCTACAATGTCACCGAACACTCCTTGGCGCCCGAAGTTTTGGTGATGTCTAAGAAGGTCTGGGACACGCTGAGCAAGGAGGATCAGGCGATGATCCGCAAGGCGGCCAAGAACTCGGTGCCCGTGATGCGCAAGCTCTGGGACGAGCGCGAGCAGGCCTCCCGCAAGACCGTCGAAGCGGCCGGCGTTCAGGTCGTCACGATCGCCAACAAGCAGGAGTTCGTCGATGCGATGAAGCCGGTGTACGACAAGTTCGCCGGTGACGAAAAGCTGAAGAGCCTCGTCAAGCGTATCCAGGACACGAAGTAGGAAGAACGCGTCGGCTTCCGGCGTCGCCGAGCGGCGACGCCGGACCCTCGCAAGGAGGCGCGGGAATGACAGACCCACACGTCGCAAGCCACGAGCCGGAAGCGGCGGCACGTCCGTCGACCGGCTTGCTGTCGCGGATCAATGCCGTCATCGCTCGTATCGGTATGTATCTATCCGTGAGCGGCCTGCTGGTCATCGTCACCATCGTTTTCTACCAGGTGTTCGGACGTTACGTGCTCAATTCCAGCCCGACCTGGACGGAGAACCTTGCGCTGGTTCTCATCCTCTATGTCACGCTGATCGGTGCCGCCGTCGGCGTGCGCGATGCCGGACACATCGGCATGGACAGTCTGCTGGTGATGCTTCCGGATCATTTGCGAGAGAAGATCGAGCTGGTGATCCACGTTCTGGTGGCCTTGTTCGGCATTGCGATGGTCTACAACGGCTGGATCCTCGGGGCGTCGGTCGGCACCGTGAAGATCCCCAATCTCGGCCTTCCTGAGGTCGTCCGCTACGTACCGCTGATCGCCTCCGGCGTCCTGATCGTCTCCTTTTCAATCGAGCACATCATTGCTCTCCTGCGCGGCGAAGAGGTCGTCCCCTCATGGAATTGATCATTCTCGGCGCCACCTTCTTCGGCTTCCTCGTCCTCGGCGTCCCGGTCGCGTTTGCGATCGGCCTCTCGGCCATTTGCACCATCCTCTACGAAGGCCTGCCGGTTGCCGTCATCTTCCAGCAGATGATGTCGGGGATGAACATCTTCTCCTTCCTCGCCATACCGTTCTTCGTCTTCAGCGGTGAGCTGATGCTGCATGGCGGCGTCGCCGACAAGATCGTGCAGCTTGCCAAGAATCTCGTCGGACACATCCGCGGCGGGCTCGGCATGTCGAACGTGGTCGCCTGCACGCTGTTCGGCGGCGTATCCGGCTCGCCCGTGGCCGACGTGTCGGCGATGGGCGCGGTGATGATCCCGATGATGAAAAAGGAAGGTTTCGACACCGACTACGCCGTCAACGTCACCACCCACGCCTCGCTGGTCGGAGCGCTGATGCCGACCAGCCACAACATGATCATCTATGCCCTGGCCGCCGGCGGCAAGGTATCGATCGGCGCGCTGATCGCCGCCGGCATCCTGCCAGCGCTCGTGCTGATGGCGTGCATGCTGGTCGCCGCTTACGCGGTCGCGGTGAAGCGAGGCTACCCGGCCGGCAAGTTCCCGGGTTGGGCCGAGGTGTTCCGCTCGCTCGCGGCCGCGCTGCCCGGCCTTCTGATCGTCGGCATCATCCTGGCGGGCATCCTGTCCGGCGTCTTTACTGCAACCGAATCTGCAGCCGTCGCAGTCACCTACACGATCCTGCTGACGTTCTTCATTTACCGCACGATGACCTTGCAGAACTTCCTGCGGGCCGCGGCCAAGGCGGTGAAGACGACGGGCGTAGTGCTGCTGCTGATCGGCGTCTCCACCATGTTCCAGTATCTGATGGGACTCTACGAGGTAGCCGACCTCGCCGGCGACATGATGAATAAGGTGTCCTCGGAACCCTGGATGATCTTCCTGCTCATCAACGTCATCCTGTTTTTGCTCGGCACCTTCATGGACATGGCGGCGACCATCCTGATCTGCACCCCGATCTTCCTCCCGATAGCGATGAAGGCGGGCATGGATCCCGTGCAGTTCGGCATGCTGATGTTGATCAACTGCGCCCTGGGGCTGAACACCCCGCCGGTCGGAACGACGCAGTTCGTGGGCTGTGCCATCGGTGGCATCTCGGTGGGCGCGGTGATGCGCACCATCCTGCCGTTCTACGCCGCGCTGATCGCAGCGCTCATGTTCGTGACCTACGTCCCTGCTTTCTCGCTCTGGCTGCCGCGTCTGCTGATGGGGTACAAGGGGTAGCCGCAACAGGGAGAGGCTATCCGTGACGGACTATCGCAAGCTGTTCGATCTCACCGGCAAGACCGCGGTGGTGCTGGGTGCCGGATCGGGCATCGGCAAGTCGTCGGCCGAGGCGTTGGCCGGGCTCGGTGCCCGCATCGTCTGCGCCGATCGTGCGCTGGACGCAGCGGAAGCGACCGCCGCCGGCATTCGCGACAAGGGCGGCTGGGCTGAGGCGGCTGCGTGCGATACTGCGAGCGCCGCCGATGTCAATGCGCTGGCCGCGACCGTGATGCAGAAATTCCCGCGGCTCGACATCGCGGTGACGACGCCGGGGTTGAACATCCGCAAGACCATTCTCGATTATACCGAGGAGGATCTCGACCGCGTCCTCAACCTGAACGTCAAGGGCACCGTCTGGTTCTTCCAGGCCTTCGGCCGTATCATGGTCGAGCAGAAGGGCGGCAGCATCATCGCCTGTTCCTCGGTGCGTGCTGTCACCATCGAGCCCGGTCTTGGCATCTACGGATCGACCAAGGCGGCGATCGGTCTCCTGGTGAAGGGCTTTGCCTCCGAGGTCGGGCATGCCGGCGTTCGCGTCAACGCGATTGCGCCGAGCATCGCCGAGACCGCGCTGACCGGCCCGTTCAAGCAGCGTCCCGACATCTACGATCTCTATGCCCGGCATACCGTCTTCAACCGCTGGAGCAGCGCCGACGAGGTCGCGACTGCCGTGGCCTATCTCGCCTCGGATGCCGCAAGCTATGTCAGCGGCAGCACGTTGTTCGTCGATGGCGGCTGGACGGCCGTCGACGGTCCGCCGACCGGTCTCACGCAGCTCAGCAAATAGCGCGAGCGCCTTTATCTAAAGCGGAATGGCTTTATTCAGAGTGAGCCGAGGACTCGGATCACCTCTCCCGAAGGGAGAGGTGGACTTCCAGGCGATCGACGGAACTTGATCTCATCAGGACTTAGCCGCAAAGCCCACACGCCGGCGCAGCTCTCTCTGATCTCCGTCGGTTAGCAGTTCGATCAGCACGCGCGCCGCGGCGACATGTGCCGCGCGCGTCGTGACACCCGCCGTATACATCGTCGCGAGTTCGTGCCCCGGCGGGAGCGAGCCGGACAGCACAGTCCCTTCAGTCGCGATGATTTCGGTCGCCTGCGTGCATCCGATCGGCCGTTTGGCATCGGATGCCGCGAGCTGCCGCATCGCGGTCGCGCCGTTCGGAAAGATTCTGAGGCGTGACGCGACCTCGCCGGCGATGCCGAGCCGCTCCATCACCATGGCGACGTGAATTCCGGCTGTTGAGACCTTGGTGTCGGGGACAAAGATTGCATCGGCCGCGCGCAGCGCGTCCCGCAGGTCGGCCTCGGTCTTGACGGTGACCTCCGGGTCGTTGGCGCGGACGGCGAGCGCGGTCTCGACGACGCCGACATCGGCGATTGAAGTCGGATCGACAAGCTTTTCGTCGGCAAGCCTGGTCACGAGCGTGCGCGTCAGGATGACGATGTCGGCCGGCGCGCCTCCGCGCAATCTGTCGGCCATCAGACCGACCGCGCCGAACTGACCTTCGATCCCACAGCCTGTACGCGCTTTGAGGTTCTCGGCAAGCCGGGCGACCAGGCCCTGCGCCGCGCCGCCGCTCAAAATATGGATCGCCGTCACGATACAAGCTCCATTGCTGCGATCAGCCTGTCGCGCGTGATCGGCAAGTCGCGCACGCGGACGCCGAGGCAATCGAACACCGCATTCGCAATCGCGGCCGTCACCGGACCATGCGCGGCTTCGCCGGCGCCGACCGGCGCGACCTCCGGCCGCTGGATGACCTCGACGTCAACGGCGGGCACCTCGCTGAAGGTCAGGATCGGATAATCCGTCCAGGACGTGGAGGCGATGTGCGTGCGGTCGAAGCGGACGCGCTCCTTCAAGACCCAGCTCGTGGCCTGGATCGCGCCACCCTCGATCTGGTTGATCACACCATCCGGATTGATGGCCTCGCCGACATCGACCGCAAGCGTCAACCGCTTGACACGTATGTCGTCCTCGCCCGCGATTTCGGCAATCGCCGCGCAATAGGCACCGGTGTTTTTGTAGCGCGCGAAGCCGATGCCATAGCCGGTCCCGGCCTGCTTCTCCGGCTTCCAGCTCGCTCGCTTTGCGACGGCGCGGATCACATCCTTTGCCCGCTCGTCGCGCAGATGGCGCAGCCTGAACTCAACCGGGTCGTCACCGCTGATGGCCGCGATCTCGTCGAGCATGGACTCGATCGCGAACACATTGCCCTGGGCACCGAGCGTCCGTAGCGCCGAGGTGCGGACGGGCATGGTGAGGAGGCGATGGCTTTCGATCGTCCAAGCGGGCAGGTCATAGAGCGGAACGGAATTGCGGTCGCTGCCTCCGCCATTGGCCGCCGGAGGATCCGACGAGATCAGGCGCGGATAGGGCGTTGCGAGCTCGGTTGCCGCGAGCAAGGCAGGCTGCGCCGCGCGTCCCGGCCGCGCGGTATGGCCGTTGCTCCAGATCGCGTGCCGCCAGCCGACGATCTCGCTATGCGCGTCGAGATCCGCCTCGATCTCGATCGCCATCGCCGCACCGAACGGCGCATGCGACATCTCATCGTGCCGCGACCATTGCACCCGCACCGGACGTCCGCCGGCTGCTCGTGCCAGCAGCACCGCGTCGAGCGCAACGTCATCGGCCGCATTGTGGCCGTAGCAGCCGGCACCCTCCATGTGTTCGACGGTGATGCTCTCGGCCGGCAGCTTCAGCACGATCGCAAGGTCGGCACGCAGCATGTAGACGCCCTGGCTGTGCGTCCAGACGTGGACGCGATTTCCCTCCCATTGCGCCATCGCGCAGGACGGAGCGATCGAGGCGTGCGCGATATAGGGACGCGTGTATTGCCGGTGGATCGTGCGCGCGACCTGCTTCGGCGCGGCTGCGGTTTTGCTGTCGATGATCCTCGTCTCGACCGGCTGGCTCTTCAGGAACCCAGCCAGGTCGTTCTCGTCCGGCAGCAGCTCTCCCGCCGACCAGGACGCGCCCTTCCGCAACGCTCTCGACGCGGTCTCGGCGCCGTCCTCGGTCTCGCTGACGACGCCCACAAAGCTGCCGTCTCGTACGATGGCAATGAACCCGGTAACCGCGCGCGCTGCCGCTTCGTCGAGCGTGACGAGCTTTCCGCCCGACACCTCCGCTCGAAGCACACGACCATGCAGCATGTTCGCCAGCGGCGTGTCGTGAATGAAGCGCGGCCGCGCGAACACCTTGTCGGGGATGTCGATCCGTTGAACGGACTGTCCGGCAACGCGGCGCGCAGCGGTCAGCTTCGCGATCCCTTCCGCCGTCGCGTTGCGATCGAGCGAGACCTCGCCGGCGAGCTCCCAATAGCTGGTCCGGACATTGCCCGGTCCGGACATCGTGCCATCGTCGATGTCGAGCGTCGACGCGTCGACGCCGAGCCGCTCCGACGCCGCTGCGAGGAACAATCGGCGCACCTCGGCGCAGACCTGGCGAAGCGCGCGGCCCGATTGCTGGATCGAGAGGCTGCCCGAGGTCACTCCTTCGTTCGGGCTCGCGCCCGTCGAGGCGCGGATCATCGCGATCCGGCCGATATCGACATCGAGCTCGTCGGCTGCGATCTGCGCCAGCGCCGTGACGATGCCCTGGCCGATCTCGACCTTGCCCGGGGAGATCGCAACGCGCCCGTCGGGCGTGAATTTCACCCATGACGACAGGCTTGGATTGGCCGCCAGGCTGGGCGGCAATTGCGGTGCATGGGGCGGCGTGCTCATGGCGGGGCCATTTCCGATGCTGCGCGCAGCACCGCCCGCACCATGCGGTTCTGCGAGCCGCAGCGGCAGAGGTTGCGATCGAGCGCTTCACGGATCTCCGTTTCCGTCGGCGTCGTATTGCGTTTCAAGAGGGCTGCCGCGCTGATCAAAATACCCGACACGCAATAGCCGCATTGCATCGCCTGTTCGGCGACGAAGGCGCGCTGTAGCGGGTGCGGGTGCTCGGGCGTGCCGAGACCTTCCACGGTCGTGACCTCCTTGCCGGCCACCGACCACAGCGGCATGTCGCAGGAGGCGAGCGCGTGGCCATCGACCATCACGTAGCACGCGCCGCATTCATTGGCGCCGCAGCCGAAATGGCTGCCCATGAGGCCAAGCTTGCCGCGTAGCACTACGAGCAGCATCTGATCCGAGTCGGCGTCGATCGCGGTGTCGGAGCCGTTCAGACGAAATCGAATCGTTGGCATGACCGGCGACGACCTCAGGACTTGTCGAACTTCTTGACGACGTCTGCCCATTTCACGATGTCGCCGCGCAGGAACTTTTCGAATTCGTCCGGCGTCATCGCCATCGGTATCGCTCCCTGTTCGGTCCATAGCTTGACGATATCGGGCCGCTTCACCAGTGCAGTTACAGCGGTGTTGAGCTTGTCGATGACCGGTTTCGGCGTACCCGCCGGTGCCATCAGGCCGAGCCAGATGGTTGCCTCATAGCCGGGCACGCCGGCTTCGCCGGCGGTCGGAACGTTCGGCAGCACTGCGGAGCGCTGCTTGCCGGTGGTCGCGAGCGCACGCACCTGGTTCTCGGTCACGTTGGGCGCCATCGCGGGGACAGCGTCGATCATCATCTGCACCTGTCCGCCGATCACGCCGCTGCGCGCCTCGCCGCTGTTGCGATAAGGGACGTGCACGACGTCGATCCCTGCCATTGCTTTGAACAACTCTCCGGCCATGTGATAGGGCGTGCCCTGGCCCGATGACGCGTAGTTCAGCTTGCCCGGCTGCGATTTTGCGAGCGCAATGAATTCCTGGAGCGACTTCGCCTCGACCTTCGGATGAACGACGATGACGAGATCGGAATAGTTAACCGGCGCGATCGGCACGAGGTCGCGCATCAGATCGTATTTGCGCTGCGCAGGCGTCAGCAGCGATTCGTTCGCGGTCTGGGTGTTGGACATCATCAAGAGCGTGTAGCCGTCGGCCGGCGATTTCGCGACCTCCGATGTGCCGATGACGCCGCCGGCGCCCGTCCGGTTCTCGATCACGAAGGGCTGGCCAAAACGTTCCTGCAGCACGTTCCCGATAAGCCGCGCTGCAACATCCGCGGGGCCTCCGGCGCCGAAGGGGACGATGATCCGGACCGCATGTGCCGGATAGTCCTGCGCGAAACCGCGGGGCGCAGAGAACAGGGCGAGCAGCCCGGCCAATGCCAGCACCAATCTTGGGCTCGTCATGCCCGCCTCCCTGACGTCGTTCTTGTTGGCGCGCACTGTAGCGACAGGCCAAGCCGCATGTCGACGCCTCACAAAGTCGACTTGGCCGGGAATCCTGGCCGGGAATATTGCGCGGTTTCCGGTGTGGCCGCGGCCCCGGCCCCGGAACAGGCCGGGTCGGCCCCTGCTATTTGCATGGGCAATCCCGGATAAATGCGCTCGGCTGGCCGGTAGTTTGATGTTACGAAGTTGCCCATGAACCAGCACGCCAAGATCGCGATCCGACACTCCACCTGTCCGCACGACTGCCCGTCGGCCTGCGCGCTCGACGTCGAGGTCATCGGGGGCCGGAGCATCGGTCGCGTCCGCGGCTCGAAACAGCAGACCTATACGGCGGGCGTCGTCTGCGCCAAGGTCGCGCGTTATGCCGAGCGCATCCATCACCGCGAGCGGCTGATGTATCCGATGCGCCGCACCGGGCCGAAGGGCTCGGGCCAGTTTGCACGGATCTCCTGGGGCGAGGCGCTGGACGAGATCGGGCATCGCTTCAACGCGGTCGAGCGCGAATTCGGCGCCGAGGCGGTCTGGCCCTATTACTACGCCGGCACCATGGGGCTGGTGATGCGCGACGGTCTCAACCGCCTCACGCATGTGAAGAAATACTCGCGCTTCTATTCGACGATCTGCGCCAACGTTGCGCGCGTCGGCTTTGCGGTGGGCGCCGGCAAGATCGCCGGCGTCGATCCGCGCGAGATGGGTGTCTCCGACCTCGTGGTGATTTGGGGCACCAACCCCGTCAACACCCAGGTCAATGTGATGACGCACGCCTCCCGTGCCCGCAAGGAGCGTGGCGCGAAGATCGCCGCCGTCGATATCTACAACAACGACACGGTCAAGCAGGCTGACATCAAGATCATCCTGCGTCCCGGCACCGATGGCGCGTTCGCCTGCGGCGTGATGCATGTCTTGTTCCGAGATGGCTATGCCGACCGCGCCTATATGGACAAGTATACCGATTGTCCCGGTGAGCTCGAAGCGCATCTGAAGACGCGCACGCCGGAGTGGGCGTCCGCAATCTGCGGCGTTCCGGTCGCCGAGATCGAGGCCTTTGCGAAGGCGGTCGGTGAGACCAAGCGGACGTTCTTCCGCCTCGGCTATGGCTTCAGCCGTAGCCGCAACGGCGCGGCCCAGATGCATGCCGCGGCCTGCATCCCCGCGGTGACCGGCGCCTGGCAGTATGAAGGCGGTGGCGCCTTCTTCAACAATTACGCGCTGTGGCACTTCGACGAATCCATCATCGAAGGCCACGAGGCGATCGATCCCTCGACACGCGCGCTCGACCAGTCCCAGATCGGCCGCATCCTGACCGGTGATGCCGAGGCCCTGCACGGCAAGGGTCCGGTCAAGGCGATGTTGATCCAGAACACCAACCCGGTGACGGTCGCGCCGGAGCAGGTGCGGGTAGCCCAGGGTTTTGCACGTGAGGATCTGTTCGTGGCGGTACACGAGCAGTTCATGACCGAGACGGCGCAGATGGCCGACATCGTGCTGCCGGCGACCATGTTCATGGAGCACGACGACCTCTATTACGGCGGCGGCCACCAGCATATCTCGGTCGGTCCCAAGCTGATCGACCCGCCCGGCGAGTGCCGGTCCAACCACGAGGTGTTGCAGGCGCTGGCGCCACGTCTTGGCGCCAACCACCAGGGTTTCGAGATGTCGCCGCGCGAACTGATCGACGCGACGCTGAAGTTGAGCGGCCACGGCGATATCAAGGCGCTCGAGGCGGATATCTGGCGCGATCTCCAGCCGGATTTCCGCACCTCGCACTTTCTTGATGGTTTTGCGCACGCCGACAAGAAATTCCACTTCAAGGCCGACTGGGCGCATCCGCCGTTCGGTCTGATGATGGGCGATTTCGACAAGATGCCGCCGCTGCCGGATCATTGGGCCGTGATCGAAGAGGCCGATCAGAACCATCCGTTCCGTCTTGCGACGAGCCCCTCGCGCAGCTTTCTCAACACGACCTTCAACGAGACGCCGTCCTCGCAGGCCCGCGAGGGCAAGCCGAGCGTGATGGTCCATCCCCAGGATGCTGCCGCGCTCGACATTGCAGAGGGCGATGCCGTGACGCTCGGCAACACCCGCGGCGAGACGACGCTCATTGCGACGCTGTTCGCCGGTGTGCAGCGCGGCGTGCTGATCGCGGAGTCCGTCCATCCGAACAAAAACCACGTCGGCGGCCGCGGCATCAACGTTCTGACCGGTGCGGACACGATCGCGCCGATCGGTGGCGCGCCGTTCCACGACAACAAGGTCTGGCTGAAGAAGGCCGTGCCCGCCTGAGGCGCGAGTTTCTGCCACCATCGCGGTGCAAAGTTGTGTCGAGGCGCTAAGCAGCGACATGTCGGTAGATTGCGCTTGCGCCTGCCGTCCGACCTGCCGCAAATGGCTTGCAAGCAAGTCCAAACAAGCGAGCGCGCCATGACCGATACGAGCAGCGTCATCACCGAGAAACGCGGGCAGGCGTTCTGGATCACCATCAACCGTCCGGAAAAGCGCAATGCGCTCAACGGCGACGTGATCGCCGGCATAGCCAAGGGCTATCGCGATGCGCATGACGACAAGGACGTCCGTGTCATCGTGCTGACGGGCTCGGGCGACAAGGCGTTTTGTGCCGGCGCCGACTTGCAGAATTCCGGTGCCGCCTTCGCGATGGACTTTTCCAGGCCCAACGTCGACTACGCCGATCTGTTGCGGCTGTCGCAGGACGCGACGAAGCCTGCGATCGCGCGCGTCAGTGGCGTCTGCATGGCCGGCGGCATGGGCCTGTTGTGCATGACCGACATGGCGGTCGCCGCCGACCACGTCATCTTCGGCCTGCCCGAGGTCAAGGTGGGCGTGTTCCCGATGCAGGTGCTCAGCCTGTTGCAGAACATCGCGCCACCGCGGCTCGTCAACGAATGGGCGCTGACGGGCGAGCCGTTCGATGCCAGGGCTGCGCAAGCGGCGGGCCTGCTGAACTATGTCGTTCCCGCGGCCGAGCTCGACGCCAAGATCGACTGGCTGATCAGCCGTATCGTCGACAAGTCACCGACCGCGATCCGCCGCGGCAAATACGCCATGCGCGCCATCGCCTCGATGTCGTTCGATGAGAGCATCGCCTATACCGAGAGCCAGATCGCGCTGCTCGCGATGACCGAGGACGCCAAGGAAGGCCTGAAAGCGTTCAGCGAAAAACGCAAGCCATCCTGGACAGGGAAATAACTATCTTAAATCGGCTGGCCTAGGTTCGAGTCTTGGAGGCCCCAATAGCCCAAGATGCTGCTATTCAGACGCGCGGGTAGTGGCGATTCCGATAAGGGCTGCTCTTGCTCGCTCTTCGTGGCGCTTCTTGGAGCCTGCGATCAACTGTTTGCGCGTGCGTTTGGCATAGGTTGGCAGTTGGCGTGCCGATCGATGACGACCCGCTGCGCGTAACTCGGCATCCGTGAGATCGCTGTCCGCTCCTTCCGTAAATCCACCGTGACGGAACGAGGTAAAAGAGAGTTCACTCCGAAGCTCAGCTGCCGCGACAATTCTTTTTACGACGCGGCGCAAATAACGCAGGTCCTTGCGTTGTGTGATCCAAGGGAGCTGCGTAGGCGATCTGCGATGTTCATGGTCGCGCCGAAAGACCAGCCCCGAGACCACGGTCTCCTTGATGGCGTCGAGCTCCGCCATCAGTTCGGGGAAGAGAGGCTCGTCCATTTCATCGAATAGTGGCCACCAGGCTTCCTCGCCATTTTTCGGATGCACAATCTTCACACTGTTCGGCCGCTCCTTTGGCCGGTAGTGCGAAATTTCGAAAGCTCCAAAGACGTGTTCTTCGCGCTGCAACCACTCCCATGTCAACAGCGCGGCAGTTCCGACTGAGCGGTAACCCAGTTTCGTCGCCGCCGCCCTGAACGCGACAAGTTCGTCCCAAGCCGCCGTAGGTGTCTGGCGGACGGGCTGGCCAGGCGCACGGCTCTTTAGGCCCATCCGCGAAAATGGATTGATCGCTGGCACTTTCGTTTCTTGGGCACGCTGCCCAACAAACCATGCGCGCCTGCAAGAGGCCATGGCCGCATTTGCAAAGCGGCGACGCTCGCGCTTGACGACGTTCCCGCATGCGTCCCTGTGTTCCACGACAAGCAGTTTCGCGTAGATTGCGTCGACGAAGCCTTTCGTAAAATCAGAGAGCTGCTTCGAGCCCGCACGGCTACCATCCTTCAGCGTGTGGTTGGAAAAGAGTGCGAGGCCTTGCTTGTAAAGGCGCTGTGTTTTTTCGTCTATTTCTCTCCATTTCTGATGAGCTTGGAAGATGCTGACCAGCCAATCGAAACTGCCGGGCACGGGAGAAGGTGGAATCATGTCGGTCAACCCTCGTGAACGCCAACTGTCGAAGGCGGGAAGAAGGATATTTTCAACCCGTTCAACGGCAGCGGCATATTGTTCTCCTAACGCTTCAGCCTTGACGTTGCAGCCCTGCCGGCGGGCCCAGGTCGGCGGTTCAAAGAAGTAAGCCCATCGATCGCTTTTCAAGAGCTTTCGTCGGCAGTAGCGCGGAAGTTTCGACCGGGGTGGCTTCATACGAGAGAAACCAAATCTTGCGATCTATCTGGATTCATTGTCCTCGCCGGTGCCGCGAAGTTATCGATGGCGGCCTTGGACCAAATTGGCTGTCGCGCGCGCCCGATTCCGCGATAGCCAGTGGGAGGTGGTGCCTCGCCGCGACCAACGGCGCGTGCGAGTTCACCTGTATCGCGATAATCGAGATAGGCAGCGGCCATGTCGGCGCGCATGAGTGCAGGCCATGTGCCAATGGGCGGATAACGGGCAGGAAGGGCAGGGCGAAGTGCCATGAGCACGGGTCAATGGTCTAAATGTCCGGGCTGGGCCATCAACGCCTTAAGTCTTTTGAGATGCTTCTGGCCTATGGCAGGCCCACAAGGTAACGATTTGGATGGTTTCAGCTTGCACTCGAACATCTTGCCTCTTGCGCGCATACTTCCACGCCCCCTGTCACCGGCACCTCGATATGAAGGCCGAGGCGCCAGAGAAAAAGGAGAGCAGAGAGCTCGTGTGGCAATCGGCTGGCATGGCGTGCAAATAGGACGAACGATGTAGCCTAACAGAAACGATCACGATCGCACGGGTATATTCGGGCGCTGACGGGTTCAACAAAATTGCGGCCGCAAAGGCGGCGACAACCTGCGCGTCGGGTCTTGTAGTGGCAGGATCGCGGTATCTGCGCCCAGTAGCCTGGGACGCGTGTCTCTCACGGATCGCTAGCTGCGCTACCAAAATGGCGGCGCTTACGGACCAGACTCCCGCTCGCCTAGAACGCCGATGGGAAAGTTCGATCTGGCGATGGGAGTGCAATTGCCGAATGCGTAGCGAGACCGATCGACGAACCAAGCGCGTCGGAGCCCGCGGAGCAATGGGTTGTGTATGCAACACGACGGATGCCAACTTTTGGCGCTGAAGCGACATCCTTGCCCCCTTGGTGAGAGACAGCTGATTCTGCTGAACTATCAGTATTTGATCCGACAAACCTATTGATCAACTTGCATTAGAGTGCACAGCAAGTCTTCTCTTTGTCGGAATGATACCCCTCGTAGGAACAGCAGCGGTAGTTCGGCTTCTCGTCGGCTCGGCTGGAGTATTAAGACATTCGCGAAGTTGCGATTGGGATGTCGCCGCCAGAACGTAATCGCTGTCGTCGAGACACTTTTGATCTGCGTCATCGCGCGCGCGGCGTTTGCCGCAACGAGCTCTCGTGAACCGAGCCGCTCTGCGTCTCGGCCGACGGCTTCGATCCCGCGCATCGGATGTGTCTCTCGCCGGAGGCACTCGGTTCCGGGTTTCGTCGCGTTCCGCGCCGGCGCTATACTAACCCTCCTGCGGGTGCCTTATTAATCCGGTCTCGAGACTGCAGTCGGTCCCGCGTCCCGCCTGGCGGCGGCGCTATGCTGACGCTCCTGCGGCTGCTTTCTTTGGCCCGCCATCGCAGGCCACCAAGAAGTGTGCCTTAGAGGAGTTGATCGCGGAAACTGCGGGCCTCATTCTTGCATGCCGCACTTCGCATTGCGCCGTCGATGCAGCGCACCGACCGCATCGCCTCATGGCTTGAGGGGCGGCGAGGACAATCGGGCGATTGTCCTCGCAGCAAGCCAAGTTAGTGAGGCGTCGGATTAAATCATAGGCGTTTTGCCAGATCCCGCCGTCGACATAGCAGGTGACGGTACGGAGCGTGAGGCCGCTTGAAGCATCTCGTCGCTACTCGGAGGAAGAGTGAGAGGGGAGGTGGAGTTTCCGCGACGGGTTGGAAGCCAAGAGAGAGGCTCTCGGCCGCCCGCCGTGGAGCACCGAAATGGTGGAAGCTGTCCCGACGATCACCTCGTTTCCGGCCTGTGACTTTACCTTTAACAAGCTGGCGCTGGAGCGCCTCCAGATTGAGTACGTCGGCCATCGGGAGGCTGCGTGATGTCGCGCGGCGCTTCCGAACTGGCGCGTCGCCTCGCGCGAGAGGCCGAGGCGGTGTGCCGTTACTATCTCTCGAACGGTCGGCGGCAAGGGCGCTATTGGCTGGTTGGCGATGCCCGCAACACGCCGGGACGCTCGATGTTCGTCCGATTGAAGGAATCGCCCGAGGGACCAGCGGGGAAATGGACTGATGCTGCAACGAGCGAGCACGGCGACTTGCTCGACATCATTCGCGAAAGCTGTGGACTGCTCAATTTCCGCGACGTGGCGAACGAGGCGCGCCGGTTTCTCAATTTACCTCGCTCGGACTCAGAGCCTTCAGCGAAACTTGCGCGCAGCAGAGCGTCAGTCGGTTCGCCCAAGGCGGCTCGGCGACTCTTCGCTATCTCGCAGCCAGTCGCCGGAACTCTCGGTGAGGTCTATTTGCGTAATCGGGGCATTTTAGCGTCACGCGACGATCGTGCGCTGCGCTTCTACCCGCGCTGCTACTACCGACCCGATAGCGACGCGCCCACCGAGATTTGGCCGGCATTGATCTCCGGTGTCACGGACCTTGATGGTCGGATCACCGGCGTGCATCGCACCTGGCTCGATCCCGACGGTTTCGATGTTGTGCGCCTGGGTAAGGCGCCGATCGATACGCCGCGACGGGCCATGGGTGACCTTCTCGGTAACGCGGTTCGATTCGGGACGGCCGACGACGTGCTGGTGGCAGGAGAGGGCATCGAGACCATGCTGTCGCTCCGCCGGGCAACTCCAGCGCTGCCAGCGGCTGCCGCGCTTTCCGCAAACCATGTTGCTGCCCTGCTACTTCCGCTGCAGCTGCGCCGACTCTACATCGCGCGCGATCGTGATGCTGCCGGCGACTTCGCGTTGGCGGCCCTGGCCAAACGGGCTTTGGACGCCGGTATCGAGGCGATACCGCTGTCGCCCCGGCTTGGGGATTTCAACGAAGATCTACTCACCTTTGGCATCGACCAGCTTCGTGAGACCTTGCGCGCTCAACTCGCTCCGCAGGATGTCGTGCGCTTCATGTCCTTGACGGCTGCTGAAACGGGTTGAACGTGGGTCGCTTAGAGGCGTTGCGATCGGTTGTTCAAGCCGCGGCGGCCGGACACAGTCGCGCCCCGGGCCTTCCAGAGGGCGATCGGACGGCGGGCGAGTGCGGCCCTGCAACGGCAGAGGTTGTGGCTATTTTCCGCCGGCGCCTCACGCCTTTGCATCGCGAAACAAAATAGCCGCATCTCTGCCATCCTCCGCTGTCGCTTCGGCCCTGCGCTTTCACTTCGGGTTCTGGTCCTTTCCGCCCGCGGTCAAGTGATCGCCACGAAGGCCGCGATGGGCGCGGCCGATCCAGCAAAGGGCCTCACCTATGATGACCGACCAGGACGACCCCGATTTCGAAGCGCCGCACCCTCGGTCTGCGACCGACCACATCCTCAGCGAGCTTCAGCTCTATGGGTACCGCCCGTTGCAAGATGAACCCGATCCAAGGCCACTTCCGGAAGGCAAGGCCATCGCCGGTGCGGTCGCCGACATTTTCGATGCCCTAGTCGCGACACTGAATGACACGCGCCTCGAGCCGGATCTTGAGGACTTGCTCTGGTCGGCCGTTAATCTCTTCCATCGTGCGGCGGACCGCATCGAACGCGAGCTCGACACAAACGAGCAGGCGCAGCAGAAGAGTCTACGTGAGCAAAATGGCTCGGAGGTCCGATCCGTCGAGCTAGAACGGCTCACCGCCGAGGGCATCACGATCATGGAGCGCCGCAACGTCATGGAAGTCTTTCGCGACCAAGCTGCCGAATGGTTCGAAGTCCACACTGGCTCGCTCTGGCGGCCGCGCTCTGGATCAATCATCAACCACGGCACGCTCACCGCCGCGATGATCGACAGCCGCGATTTCCTCGCCACCAAGCGTCGCTCCGAAGCCGAGGTGGTGGTGCCGGCCGGGCCGAAGATCGCGCTCACCGGCGGACTTGACTTCAACGACGTTTCGCTCGTGTGGGACCGGCTCGACAAAGTCCACGCGAAGCATCCCGACATGGTCCTGCTCCACGGCGGTTCATCGAAAGGTGCTGAATTGATCGCTGCAAAATGGGCCAACAATCGCAGGGTATCACAGATCACCTTCAAACCAGACTGGACGAAGCACGCCAAGGCTGCACCATTCAAGCGCAACGACGCCATGCTGGCAGTCATGCCGATCGGAGTTATGCACTTCCCGGGGACCGGCATACAGGACAACCTCGCCGACAAGGCGAAGAAGCTCGGTATTCCGGTCTGGAAATTTCACAAAGATGGCGCGTGAGCGCCGTCTTACGCGACTCGAGCCGAAAATCGGTTCGCGTGGGCAACGCCAGATAGAGCCGGCCCGCTCATCAAAGCCCAATTTCATCCGAGACTTCACCTTTGTCATCGCGTCTTGATCTAAACATCGAGATGCGCCGTGACGGTGGAGATTTGTCCTCAATGTCGCTGGGCTTACCCTATCTTTCTGACTGACCTTTGTCTCGCGACATATGTCGTCTCATTCGTGGCAGTTAAGATCGGAGTTCTTCGAGGCTAGAGACGAGTGTCTTCTTTGCCAACGCCTGATCGGGAGCCACTCGGGTCGAAGCGCCGAGCTGATTGAAGTGTTCCTCGCCAGACGGCCTTGAATCTACCGTCAGTCACTCTCGGCGTTGGCCGAACGCGTCTGCGTGTAGTTGTTCAATCTTTGAAACTTCGTCCTCCGTAAGCGAGCAGATTTTCTCTCTCTCTCTCTCTCTCTCTCTCTCTCTCTCTCTCTCTTGCGCGCTTCGACAGCTTGCCCTGATTCGTACCTTAGCACTGCAGGCGGGAAACGCGCGCGCGTGCGATGTGGTTCGCTGGCGTTTGCCGAGGCGCATCTTCCTTGCCGTTAATGCGCTGCCGTCAGCAAGTGTCCGATCGAACCGGCCTAAGTCCTTGTGATGCGTCGGTGTCGGAAGCCATGGTCGCCTCCGTCGGTTCGTTCACGGTGTGCGTCCAACGCAACCTCGAATGGGCTGATCAGGCCCGAGGGCCGGCAAGAGCCTCGATCGCCTTCCCGCAACGGCCGCGCCTGCTTTTTTCCCCTGCCGCGAAGAGGCGGCATTCCTCGCGGGAGACAAAAAGAGCAGGCTTGTGGCCGTCCTCCGCTAGCGCTGCGGGTCTGAAGTCTGCGGGCCGATCGCTCCCCGGCCCAAGGATCGCCATCGAGGCTGCGATTGGCGCAGCCCGAGCAACAAACGGAGACTATCATGGCTACCATCATCGGCACCTTCACCGCTGCGGACAACGGCTACGTCGGCTTGATCAAGACTCTGACGCTGAACATCAAGGCAAGATTCGCCGCGTCCGAGAAGGACAACGACAAGGCGCCCGATTACCGCATCTTCGCCGGTATGACCGAGTTCGGCGCCGCCTGGAAGAAGACGGCCCGCGACAGCGAACGCGAATACCTCTCCGTCAAGCTCGACGATCCGAGCTTTCCGGCCCCGATCTACGCTTCGCTGGTGAAGGTCGAAGGCGACGAGGGCTTCACCCTGATCTGGTCTCGCCGCAACGGCGACTGATTCCTTGGAACCATCGGCCCCGCCTCCTCGGAGGCGGGGCTTTTTTCCTCGTTCCACCGCTTTGAAGAAAGCGGAAAGGAGCTTTCCTTTTGAAGGGATTGCAAAGGGGCCGCCCTCGTGCGGGCAAGGGTGAAGTACGATTCCGCGCCGGCGGAGCGGTTTCCCCGCTCTTCCACGCAACAGATCTTCATTCACGCCGGCCAAATAGTGGCATCTTTCGATCGAGCTGACATAGGTGCGATCGATTATCGCGCGGTGCGCTAACTCTTCCTGCAACAAGCCTCGTGCCTGCCGCAGCTTCCGTGCATTCTGTGCCAAAACCTCCCGGATCTTCATAACCGGGAGGGCAGCGCCTTGATGAGTATTTCTCCACGGAGTATTCCCTACACTTGCGGAGATGGAGCGCCGCCACTGCGCTAACCGAAGAATAATTCATCTCTGGTATGCACAAAACCCGTAGACCGGTGGGCGTGTCGGTACGAAAATGAATGCAGTCAGGATTTGCTCGATCGAAGCTTCTAGGACCATAGGAGTTTCATACTGTGCCGCCGCGTGATCCAAAAGTTGCAGATTTGGCGCCCAGCGAGCCCATGCTAACATCGTATGACGAGCAACACGCTGTCACGTATATGCGTCTCCTCGACGCCGAAGCTGACAACGCCGACTGGCGCGAAGTTGCGCGGATTGTCCTTCACCTTGACCCTACTCTCCAGCCGGATCGCGCTCGCCGCAGTTTCGAAAGTCACTTGGCTCGCGCGAAGTGGGCTGCGCGCCACGGCTATCGTCATTTGCTGCAGAGGGGTTGGCCGAAGGATGAAAAATGAATGGCGTTTGAAGCAATCATGACTTCTTGGTGACGCTCGATAGTGAGGGCCAATCGGGCTATTCGGGTGACCTATCGACGCAACCTGAAATTGTCGCATTTGTTGTGCTGCAATTCCTCGTATTACCAGTGAGGAATGAGTACGATGTCAGTCTTTGATTGGAAATCACAGTCCGCCTATGACAAGGTCCACGAGGCCGAGACCACGGATGTCGCTTGGGAGTGGCTTCGCCGAGATGGCGAATATCAAAGAGCCTATAAAGACCTGACCAACGCCCAACGATCGAGCGGGATGACCGACGATTTCCGACAGCAATGGGGGCTGTCTTTTCGCAGCTGATCCTCAGAAGGCGTTCGATCAGCAGACAATCTTCTGGTCACCCGAGGCTCTCTCCACCGTGCTGACTGTCCGCACGTTAGTCGCGCCGTCGGATTCCAGACGGTACGATCTCAACCTGACGATGCTGCGAAGTGGTGAGCTTCGTCATGCGGCGGACGGATGGCACGCCATCCTGCCGCTGGGAGGGACGAATCACCGCCTGTGGCTACAAGAACTGCCGGCGAGCGGTTCATCAATTGCTGTCGAACTGCAATTCGATTCCGATTTCGGTACTCGATCGCAGGCAGCATTTCGGTTCTGGTCGGCGCTCGACCGGCGGCCGCTCGGGCCATCTCTTCTTCCACTTTCCGTCCAGCGGCGTCAGCGCACGATCCTCGCGATGCGCGCCCTGGACGGGTGGTTGGCGGGAAATAGCTATCGCAACATCGCAACCGGCTTGTTCGGGCGACAGCGCCTTCCCGAGCGAGGCTGGAAGACACATGATTTGCGTAACCGTACGATACGCCTCGTTCAAACGGGGATGTCGATGATGCGCGGCGGCTATCGCGCGCTACTACGTCGAGCAAAGCGAAACCGGTAACTCATCCCTCGAACTATCCTATCCGCGACCGGGTATCGAAAATCGCTACCCCTATCTTCGGCATCCCTCTACGCAGGTCCACTCCGCGATTATGACCGTCGACACGCGCTGCAAGTCGGGAGCGCGCCAGATGATCACGGAGCCCTTCAAATGTCCGATCCGAATGCCGGCTTGCCGCCGCGATACCTGCGCACGCCCGAGGCCGCGCGACTCCTTGGCCTGTCCGGCCGCACACTCGAAAAGCATCGCACCTTTGGCACGGGCCCAACCTATCGCAAGCTCGGTGGGCGCGTCGTTTATGCGCTCGATGACCTGAAGGACTGGGTTGATCGCGGCGCCAAGACGTCGACCAGCGATCCCGGCGCTGGTGGTGTGTTGCCCGCCAAGCGGCACGCGCCCATTCCCTATGCGGGCAAAGAGCGGCGCTGACCATGTCCGACAGCAAAACCTCTACGCACCCGGCGCTCCGAGCGCGATCCGCTCGATCTATCCCGTGCTCTTCCCGGCGATCTTGCACCACGCGATGCTCAAGACTTGACGGCTTATCCTTTCTTTTTGCTGGCGAAGTCCAAGCGGATCGCGCCGATCAACTTCCATGTGGGAACAGTCTCGATTCGTGTCGAAGCGGTGGCGCAACACGGCATGGCGACGATTGGGGATGCGGACGTCCTGATTTGGGCCGCCTCGCAGATTGTCGAAGCGCGCGACGTCGGCCTGAAGACCTCCAGGCTGATGGCCACGCCGTACGAGATCCTAACTTTCGTCGGCCGTGGCACCAACGTGCGCGATTGCGACTGCCTCAAGGCTGCGCTCGACCGGCAGTCGACCAAGGTGGTGGTAACGTCAATCCGCCAGCCGACGGAACGCCGGCGGTATTGCTTCGCCTGGATCAATGAATGGAAGGAAACGGCCGACATGCACGGCGATCCCCGCGGGCTGGAGCTCATTCTGCCCGATTGGTTCTACACCGGTGTCTTGAATGAAGCCTGCGCGCTTACCATCGACCGCGCGCACTTCGATCTCACGGGCGGGTTGGAGCGGTGGCATTGTTATCGCCTCGTGCGCAAGCAGGATGGCCGCCAGGAAGGCGGCTGGAGCTTCGATATCGTGCATCTCCACGCGAAGTCTAGCAGCTTGTCACCGCTCAAATACTTTACTTACGACCTGCGCGAGATCGCCCGTCGTCAAACGCTGCGGGATTACCAACTCGTCACCACATGGGATCCAAGCGGCAGCGAACGATTGAACTTTGCGCCCGCTCTCGTTGATCCCTTTGTAGGACGCTCCCGTAAGCGCGACGGCCGTAAGGGGGATAAGTTGTGAATCAACTCGTGTTATCGGGGACCAAGACTCTCGTGCCATCGGGGACCGGATCCTCGTACTATCAAATCCGGTCGACATCTTGCTGTGCAAGGACTTCCCGCTCTCTTAACTTTCCTAGCTTAGAATCCTTCGGACTCTTTCTAACGGAAGCGAACGCGTCGTGCGTTGGTTCACAAGGTCTCGCGAACTGGTACCGGGCCTTGCGAAACTGCTCCTCGACTGGCGAACTCGAACTACTCGCCTGGAGCCGGATCCCGTGCCGATCCGCCTCTCGCCACTGCCACCTTCCACGCGCAGTCAGACGGTTAGCAGGAGAGAAGACACCGGGCTTTCCGACGCTAGTGCGGTTCATCCAGGAATCGAATGGATCTGCAATTGGCCGGTCCGACCGCATTACTTCTCGGCGACACGGAGCTGCAACATGAACGACTTCACGACCGTCGAGCTTATGTGGGTCGAAAAGCGTATCGAGAACCGGATCCGGTTCGGCCATCCGGTATGCGAACAGATCATTGACCGTCATCGCCGCCTCCTCTCGTTCGCGCCCGGCAGCATGTTCGCGTTCGTCCGTTGGACCTCCAATGACTTCGGCACGGTATTGTCCCGCGTCGATATCTTGCGCGCGGCGGAGCAAGGTCGGCGCCACTCGACCGTCCCTTGGATCAGTCCCGGTGGCGAGAGCCTGCTGCGACTATCTGGCTGGCCGAAGGTCGCGCGCGTCCTGCAGCTCGTTGACGCCGTCGAGGCGCTCGGCATCGATCCGGCTGAGGCCGCTCCCGACTATTGGCATCACGTGCACAACCGCCTGTCGGTCAACGAAACGCCAAGAGCCTACACGCGCGCCCGTCACCAGGCTTGGCTGCACCGCCGGAGGGTAGCGTCATGACGAACCGGACGTGTACCATCGTTCTCACTCTTGGAGCCCTGGCTCTTGTGCTCTCCACGATCAATGAGGCCCCTCCATCCTACATCTGGAACGTCTCAGAGAGCGTTCCGGTCGGCCTGTATCATTTGCGACCACTGAAGCAACTGACCGTCACCGAGCTTGTGGCAATACGACCGCCGGAACCGCTTGCGAGTTTTCTCGACTTGAACGGTTACCTGCCGATCGGCGTGCCCATGCTCAAGCGAATCCTCGCATTGCCCGGGCAAACCGTCTGTAGGAGCGGACTCACGATCACGGTCGATAGCATTGAGTTAGGGCAGGCCCGCGAGCGCGATAGCCGCGGCCGGCCATTGCCAAGCTGGCAGGGATGTCGCGTGATCGACGCCGGCGAAATCTTCGTCATGAATTGGCAGTCGGCGGACTCTCTCGATGGTCGGTACTTCGGGTTCATTTCGGCATCCACTGTCATCGGACAAGCGCTTCCTGTGTGGACCAGAGAAGAGTGAGCATGTCGAGACGTTTCGTCCGATTGCGACCTATCAGCGCGTCCTCTCGCGGCACCGGTCCGCCATCCCGGCCAACTCTTTGGAGCCCATTGTGGGGAGCCGCGCTTCGGAGTGACGGCGAGTTCGACCGCTTTGGATCCGCAGGGTTCTTGCGACCTATAACGCGGGGCCTAGTCGATGCGAGTAGCTCTTGGCAGCAGGCCGCCGGCTCCCCGACGAGACATTGGCCTATGTTCAAACGATCGAAGCCGAGATCGGTATCAAGCGACAAAGACCCTGACTTCGTCGGGTGGAAGCTCTCCTTCTCGATTGCAAAATGTCGCCGCCGTACAGTCTCCGACGAGGTCTTCCGTCGGAAGGGACTCAGCAGCGTTCGCTTACCAAATTGGTCGGTCCAGCGATCTACCCAACCTCGGCACGTCTGCGTTGATGCCTCACGCAACAGGTCTGTTTGTGCGGTCTTCACATTCGGGATCATCACGATGACCGCAATCACACTCTGTCGGATGCTTTCGTGCGTTTTCGTATGCTCGGAAGTCGGAGGAAGGGAGCAGGGGATAGACGACCGGGGATGGCTCTTCAAATCGGGCTTCGAGAAACCGGTGCACGCCGATAGCCGCCGTGTGGCCGAATCTGGAGCCTGGTGCAACGATTAAAAGGTCGTTGCCACAAGGGAGAGCTCCGATGAAACTCTATGTTGGATTGGACGTCGGTCTTGAAGAAACCAGCCTTTGCATCGTTGACAGCGAGGGTCTCACGGTCCGCGAAGTCAAGGTCAGCACCGAGCCAGAGGCGATCCGCTCCGCTGTAGAGAACTACGCGGATCGCCTCGATAGAGTGGGAGTCGAGGCGTCATCGCTGGGCATCTGGCTGTATCGCGAATTGCATCCAGCGGGGCTCCCGATCGTTGTCGTCGAAGCGCGTCATATGCGCGTTTCGCTCTCGACGATGCGCAACAAAACAGATCGCAACGATGCGCGCGGCATCGCGCAGATGATGCGACTGGGCTGGTACCACGCCGTCCATGTCAAGAATATCGACATGCAGAAGATGCGTAAGCTGCTGACCAGCCGGAAGCTGCTCAAGCGCAAACTGATCGACCTCGAAAACCACATTCGTGGTGCGCTGCGGGCCTATGGGCTGCTCGTAGGAGCCGTCGCTCGAGGTGCCTACGAAGCACGCGTCCGCGAGCTGCTCGAGCGCAGCGATCCGATCTTCGTGATGACCATCGAGGCCATGCTGGACGTGCGCCGCGCCATCCTCGAGGGTTACGATCGGCTGCATCGTGTGCTGCTGCAGGTGGTCCAGCATGATGCTGTCTGTCGGCGTCTGATGACGGTTCCCGGCGTCGGTCCCGTTGCGGCCCTGTCATTCAAGGTTGGCGTTGATGACCCTCATTGCTTTGCGCGATCACGAACGGTCGGCGCCCATTTTGGCCTGACGCCGAAACGGCACCAGTCCGGCACGTCCATCGACTTCGAAGGGCGCATCAGCAAACAGGGCGACGTAGCAGTGCGCGAGGCGCTTTCCGAGGCGGCCGCAAGCCTGCTGCTGCGGGTCAGGAAATGGTCGGCACTGCGGGCTTGGGGTCTGCGGATCGCCAAACGGTCGAGCATGCTGTGCGCGATCACCGCGGTCGCGCGGAAGCTCGCAAGCATTCTGCACCGGATGTGGGTCAGCGAGACCGATTTCCATGTTGGTTTTGGCGCCAAAGTCACGCAGCGGCTGCGGTTGAAACCTGCACGGTAGCCGCGGTGCATATGATGACGGATTAGCGCTGGGTTTGCGCCCAGCATGTTGGGGAGGAGCGAAATTAGAGATCCGCGCGCGCGGTGAGCGTCCCCTGGCGGGGCCGCGAAACGGGGAATGTCCGCTATCTCTTGCCTGCTGCCGCCCTTCGGGGAAGAGAGCGCCGGACTGCTTGGACAGCCCTGTTTACGAACCTGATGAAGAGCATGCGACGGCCGAAGTGCTGAACGCGAAGGAACGCATGGACCCCGCCTGGTGAATGCCGATCGCAAACGCGGTTGTGGTGACGTTTGTGTGTTGTCGATGCAGGGAGTCGGTGATGGCTGAAGTTCGAAGAGTCGAAGAAAAGCGTAGGAATGAGTTGACTTTGCCCGCCCGATTAGGAAGGCAAGGGAAAAGGCCAGCCGTCGGTCCGGCCTATGTGGTTGGTTGAGGGGCGATTTTTGCCATGCGGGCGATGCCCCCTGCCATCGCTTTCGCGATTTCTCAAGTGCAATCAATGTCTCGCACGCCATACGCCTGCGCCAGAACAAGGTTTTCCACTGTGACGTCACGCGACGACGACCTGCGGATCCGCCCCGGTCGCATCGACCACGGCAACCGTGGGGCCAAGCGCCCGAAGAGCTTCGTCGGGGAGGTGATGCGGTCCGCAAAGAGGGCGGGGCATGTCGGCAACAGTTTTCGGTCAAGCCAGGCTCACAGTCGGTCCCACTTCGGGCGCGGCCGCCGCGCGGCAGTCTCGATCCGCCTGCGCTCTAATGCCCGGCGGGTGGTGACAAAAGCACGCGTCGTGCGTCACAAGGGCTCGCGCTTTCGATCGGCGACCCTGCCCAAGCACCTGGCCTATCTCAAGCGCGATGGCGTAACGCGTGACGGCGAAGACGCGCGCATGTTTGACAAGACCTCTGATGCGGCGGACGAGCGCGCCTTCGCCGCGCGTTGCGAAGAGGATCGTCATCACTTCCGCTTCATCGTCTCGCCCGAGGATGGCGCCGCGCTGGGAGACCTCAAGACGTTCACGGGTGAGCTGATGCGTGACGTCGAGAAGGATCTGGGAACCAGACTCGACTGGGTCGCGGTAGATCACTGGAATACGGACAACCCGCATGTCCACATCCTCATCCGCGGGCGTGCCGACGACGGTCAGGACCTCGTGATCAGCCGCGAGTATATCAGCCGCGGCTTGCGTGATCGGGCGGCCGACCGAGTTACCCTCGAGTTGGGGCCGCGAAGCGAGCATGAGATTCGCGCAAGCCTCGAGCGGGAGGTCGATGCGGAGCGCTGGACCAGCCTCGACCGTGCGCTGCGGGACATTTCCGACGCGAATGGGGGCGTGGTAGATCTCAGGCCAGGCCCGGATATCCAAGATACCGACCCGCGCAGTCTGCTGCTCGGCAGGGCCGCCAAGCTGGAACGCCTTGGTTTGGCTGAGCCAGCAAGCCCCGCCTGTTGGACCCTGAAACCTGGCCTTGACGAGGCGCTTCGCCAGATCGGCATGCGCGGCGACATCATCAAGACGATGCACCAGGCCCTCTGTGGGGCCGGTCGCGAGCCGGATATCAGCACCTTTGCTCTGCACAGCGAAGAACCGACCGATCCCGTTTTGGGGCGCCTCGTTCAACGTGGTCTCGACGATGAGCTCAAAGGATCCGCCTACGCGATCATCGCCGGTATCGATGGTCGCACGCACCACCTGCGCTTTGCAGACATTGAGATGACTGGCGATGCGCCGGCTGGCGCCATCGTCGAGGCACGCGCATACGATGACACGAACGGGCGCCGGCGCGTGTCGCTGGCCGTCCGATCGGACCTGTCCATTGAGCAACAGGTAGTGGCAAAAGGCAGTACATGGCTCGACCGTCAGCTCCTCGCCAAGGATCTGCCGCTCAGCCACGGCGGCTTCGGAGCCGAGGTGCGGGAAGCGATGGAGGCTCGCGTCGACTACCTCATCGAGCAGGGCCAGGGCCGCCGGCAGGGGCAGCGCGTGCTATTCGCGCGCGACTTGCTTGCGACGTTGCGGCGGCGCGAGCTGCAGGAGGCGATCACCAAGCTTGCGGCTGGAACGGGGCTTGACCACCGCTTGACTGCTGAGGGCGATCCTGTCTCCGGCATCTACAGGCAACGGGTGACCCTTGCCTCGGGCCGCTTTGCCATGATCGATGATGGTCTCGGTTTCCAACTCGTACCATGGCGACCAGCCTTGGAGCAGCATCTCGGAAAGCAGGTCACAGGCATCATGATGCCAGGCGGCAGGGTCGACTGGGATTTTGGTCGCAAGCGCGGACTGGGCCTCTAGCGGTATCGGCCGGATCCTGACCTGTCCGATTTCTGCGCGGGGACCGCACGACACACCCTTGGGGGCGTCTTATCCTTGATGTCGCGCGGGTAGCCCTGCTGCATCTCGGCCATGTCAACAACCAAAGTGCTTTGGGGCCAGATCACGCTCGTCCTTGCCATCGTGCTCATCACCACGTGGGCAGCGACCCAATGGGTTGCCTGGAGGCTGGGATTCCAGCCGCGACTCGGAGCACCCTGGTTTGAGCTCGGAATGCCCATCTACCTTCCCCCCGCCTTCTTCTGGTGGTGGTACGCATACGATGCATATGCCCCCAAGATCTTCGTCGAGGGGGCCTGCATCGCGGCGTCCGGCGGGGTGATCTCGATCATCGTCGCCTTCGGAATGTCGATCTGGCGAGCGCAGGAGGCGCAGACCGCGGCCACCTATGGCTCCGCCCGATGGGCACTGCAGAATGAAATTCGTAGCGCGCGGCTCTTGGGCCCGGACGGTGTCGTGCTGGGCTGCTTTGATCGCTACTACCTTCGACATGACGGCCCCGAGCACGTGCTCTGCTTCGCACCCACGCGATCGGGTAAGGGCGTTGGTCTCGTCGTGCCGACGCTCCTGACATGGCCCGGCAGTTGTATCGTCCACGACATCAAGGGCGAGAACTGGCATCTAACCTCTGGTTTCCGCGCCCGCCATGGAAAGGTCGTGCTGTTCGATCCGACCAACCGAAACTCGGCAGCCTATAACCCTCTCCTGGAGGTTCGTCGCGGCGAGTGGGAAGTTCGGGACGTCCAGAACATTGCCGACGTGTTGGTCGATCCGGAAGGTGCCTTGGAACGGCGCAACCATTGGGAGAAGACCAGTCATTCCCTGCTGGTCGGCGCGATCCTGCATGTCCTTTATGCCGAAGTAGACAAGACCTTAGCGGGTGTCGCAAAATTCCTGTCGGATCCCAAGCGTCCGATCGAGGCGACCTTGCGTGCGATGATGTCGACGGCACATCTGGCCGATACCGGCGTTCACCCGGTGATCGCCTCTGCGGCGCGAGAGCTTCTGAACAAGAGCGACAACGAACGCTCTGGCGTGCTTTCAACTGCGATGTCGTTCCTTGGGCTCTACCGTGATCCAGTCGTGGCACAGGTCACGCGCCGCAGCGACTGGCGGATCCGTGACCTGGTGGAGGCAGACCAGGCGACAACTCTTTACCTCGTCGTACCGCCGTCCGACATTAGCCGGACCAAGCCGCTCGTACGGTTGATTCTCAACCAGATCGGCCGCCGCTTGACGGAGGATTTGAAGGCCAAGGGACGTCGGCATCGCGTGCTGCTGATGCTCGACGAGTTTCCGGCGCTGGGCAGGCTGGACTTCTTCGAGTCGGCGCTAGCGTTCATGGCTGGCTACGAGCTCAAGAGTTTCTTGATCGCCCAGTCCCTGAATCAGATCGAGAAGGCCTATGGCCCGAACAATTCGATTCTGGACAACTGCCATGTCCGTGTGTCCTTCGCCAGCAACGACGAACGTACCGCTCGGCGCGTGTCGGAAGCGCTGGGAACCGCGACGGAATTGCGCGCCATGAAGAACTATGCTGGCCATAGGTTAAGCCCGTGGCTCGGTCACCTCATGGTGTCGCGGCAGGAGACCGCACGTCCGCTTCTGACGCCCGGCGAGGTGATGCAATTACCACCGGACGATGAACTGGTTCTGGTTTCAGGGTGCCCGCCGATCCGTGCGAAAAAGGTGCGCTATTACGAAGACTCGCGGTTTCGTGAGCGCGTGCTTCCGCCGGCAACGTCAAGCGGGGTGGAGAGCCGTGTTTCGCTTGCGGAAGATGATTGGAGCAAATTGCCCCTGCCGGTCACCCCGCTCAACACGCAGAAACCGAAGGTTCAAGAACAGCAAAGTGGATCCATCGACGATCCGGCCAATGGTGGCATTAGGCGAGAGCCGGAGCTTCCCGTGCATGAAGATGTGGCACCACATGCGCCTCCCGCGAAAACCGAGTTCGAATTCGGCGACGAAGATTCTGATGATATCCAACGAGTACGCGAACTGCGCGGCGTGGCGGCGAGCGTAGCCCGCCAGGCCGCGATGGATCCCGATGACGGCCTTGATCTCTGAGGAGAGGCGATGCGGACCAAGCATACATTTCGCCTGCCACCAGATCTTGCCAGCCAGTTGGCGGACTATGCCAATCGGAAGCGGGTGCCGCAGGCCCTCGTCGTCGAATCGGCTCTGTCCTCATTCCTGTCCCCGGATGGCTCCGAGCGCATGGAAGCGGCCCTCGGCCGGCGGTTGGACCGGCTGACGCGCCAGGTCGAGCGCCTCGAGCGTCACGTGACGATTTCGAATGAAGCGCTGGCGTTGTTCGTTCGCTTCTGGTTGACGGCGACGCCGCCCCTGCCGGATACCGCACAACCTGCTGCCCAGGCCAAGGGTCGTGAACGCTACGAGGGGTTCATCGAAGCCTTGGGCCGGCGGCTCGCCCGAGGCCAGAGCCTCGCGCAGGAAATCAGCTTGGACGTCGAGCCGCGTGTTCCGTCGGCTGACAAACCTAATCCCGCCTGATCGGCCCGCCATTTCTTTCTCATCCTACGCCAGACTACGACATCGATGCCTGTGCGCTTGAAGCAATCGCAGGACTGTCCCTTCTGTCCTTCGCCGCCGTTGAAGACAGCTCATTCGTTTTGATCGCATCTCGCCTCGCTGATTGCGAGCGCGAGCTGCACCGATCGATCTAGTTGCACGGGGAGGGGAGATTATGACGGTCGAAGGCGAACGCGATGGACAGGTCAGCCTGAGTTTGGATCAAACTGAGGCGAACACCTCCCCAACCCCACCTCGAACCAGAAAGGTCAGCGTGCAGCTCTCTGAAACGATTTTCGAGAGCTTGGAAGCTGCAAGCGGCCGGGCGGGGGCTGGCAAGAGCATGGTCGTACAGGCAGCTCTCGAACGTTTCCTGAATCCGGCTCCGCCGATGGAAGAAATGGTGCACGAAGCCTTCCATCGGATCGGTGATCAGATTGAACGCCTGGAGAGCGAACTTGCGATCATTGCCGAGACGGTCGCGTTGCACGCCCGCTATCACGTCACGGTGACGCCGCCGATGCCGCCGTCGCAACAGCGCGACGCGTGTGTGCTGGGCTATCGGCGGTTCAAGGCCCTGGCCGGGCAGGTTGATCGGCGTGTGCGCTCGGGCCGGCCGCTGATGCGGGAGACGATCGCCGGTCTCAGCATCACAGAGCGCGACGCCTCCACGCCTGAGCGCGATGGGAAAATCGTGCCCGGTCGTTCGGAAGATCAGGCGAACATCCTCGCGGACGTCGCTCCAGTCGCGGAATCCGAACAGATTGCTGCCGTCCAGGAGGACGGCAGCAACCGCAACTTTCGAAATTTGCCAAACGCGTTCTGCTGACTCGATTGAGGCGGCGGGAAGGAGAGCAGGCCAGGCCCCGCTCGTCCCATTCGCCGCACCCACAATCCCCGAGACAAGTGCCGCGGGGCGACTTCCAAAATGGCGGCTGATCTTCAGCGTTTTTCTGCCGTTTGCGGCAGGCTACTACCTCTCCTATCTGTTTCGTACCATCAATACGCTGATTGCTGAACCTCTGTCGGCCGACCTGGGTTTGGACGCCGGCAGTCTCGGGCTTTTGACATCGGTATATTTCCTGATCTTTGGGGCTGCCCAGATTCCAATCGGAATCCTGTTGGACCGCTTTGGTCCGCGCCGGGTTCAGAGCGTCTTGTTGCTCGCCGCGGCCCTTGGTGCCACTCTGTTCGGTGCTTCGAACGGATTCATGTCGGTTCTCCTCGCGCGCGCAATGATTGGACTCGGCGTCGCGGCCGCGTTGATGGCTGGGCTGAAAGCGATCGTTCTCTGGTTTCCCAGAGAGCGGGTCGCGCTGATGAACGGCTATATGATCATGCTGGGCGCTTTGGGAGCGGTGACCGCAACCCAACCAGCCGAATGGTTGCTGAACTCGATGGGTTGGCGCGGAATATTCGAGGTTTTGGCGATCACAACGCTCGCAGCCGCCCTTCTGATCTTTCTAGCGGTCCCGGAGAGCAAGATTGCGCAGCAAGCGCGACCCGCCGGACTTCGGCTGGAAGCGATCTTCAGGGATCGCCGTTTCTGGCGAATTGCACCACTTTCGGCGAGCTGCGTTGGGTCGGCTTGGTCGTTGCAGGCATTGTGGGCCGCGCCCTGGCTCAGGGATGTCGAGGGACTGAACCGCGAAACCTTGGTGACCCAATTGTTCGTCATGGCTATTGGTCTATGCGGCGGCGCCTTGCTGCTGGGCACGATTGCCGACCGGTTGCGAAGACGTGGTATCGGTTCGGAGACGCTGCTCGCAGCGATGGCGTTACTGTTCGTGTTGGCTGAGCTCACACTGATCCTGCGTCTTCCGCTCCCGTCGATGCTGCCATGGTCAGTGGTTTCCGTTGTCGGCGCCGCCACTGTCCTCAGCTACGCGACGATCGCAGAATACTTTCCAACCGAGCTCGCGGCTCGCGCCAATGGAAGCTTGAACGTCTTGCATTTCGGGTGGACCTTCGCGGTCCAATGTGGAACTGGACTCATACTTGAACAATGGCCCGTTCAAGATGGGCACTATCCGCTGATTGCCTACCAAGTTGCCTTTGGGTTGAGCCTTGCCTTGCAGGTCGTGGCGCTGGCTTGGTCTAGCATTCCCTGGATTCGAGAATTGGGTGGGTGGATCGATAGTTCCCTCCTGCATCACCGCTCGCGAGACGGGGACTCGGTTGAAGCAATCATTCGGCCTGCCGATGTCTCGATCATGGAGGCACGTGACGGCGCGGAGTGGTAACGTTGATCGCTTCCATCGCTAATTGGCGCAACTCACATCTGCGAGTTCGAATCTCCTCCGGGGCACCAAACTCCCATCGTCCATAACAAAACTGCGAACCCTCGCTTCTCCAGATGCAGCCGCAGAGCGGACATCTCCGCTGAGCTGGCGTTTGTTGCAGTTGGTGGTGGCGTTGCGCATGGTCGAGCCGGGCCGTAATTCGGGGGCTCTTTTCTATCGTCGCTCTGGTGTCGTCGATTCGTCCCATTCGCTGATAGGCCGCCGCCAGCGGCATATATGTGCGACCGCTGGCTGACGGCTTCAGCAGCCAGGGCACAGCGCCTTCGGCGCGGCCCATCGGCAGATTGGCCCAGCCTGCGCCAATCATCCCATGCCTAGGCGCAAGACCTGCGGCGTGTCAAAGCGGTTCCGCTTGCTTGAAGGTCGCCAGCGCATCCTCGAAGCGATCCGTTCTAATTTGTGCAAGGCCGACATGATACAGCTCGATCCCGCTCCACGGATCGAAGCCCAAGACTCGCGCTGCCCCGGCAATATCCGAAATTTCGGCAATAGAAGCAGGCTGAAACGCAAATATCAGAAAAGCTTCAGAAAGTAACCGTCCCCCTTTCAGGACACCGACGCCCCATGGGTGGCTAACTGCCGACCATTGGCCGGCGACTCACATCTCCGCCGGCAAGATTCAATTGCAAAGGCGATGTCGACCGGCAGGAAGCCCGGCATCTCCGGGAGCGGATCAGGCGGTCTTACGGTGCGTATCATTTCAGCCGGAACAGGTTTCGATCGGCGTTCGCCGGCTCCATTGACGCCAATTCAGCCGACCGGCCACCGGAGCCGGCTCGGCTGGATGGCCGGAGTCGCATCCGTCATCATTCTGGCGGTACCGGCACCTTCCTACGCCCAGTCGGTCGGGCAAAACGGCGGCAACGGCGGTAACGCACCGAACCGGAGCACCCCGGGTGGCGGCGGGGCTGCGGGTCTTGCCGGCGACGGGACTTCAACGGGCGGCGGCGGTGGCAGCGGAGGGACCGGCGGGAACGGCAATGGCGGCAGCGGCGGCGGGTCCGACAACGGCGGCGGCGGTGGCAGCGCCTCCTCTCAAGGAGCGGGCGGCGGCGGCGGCGGCGCTGGCGGCGCCGGCACCACGGTCAGTGCCACCGGCACGACGACGATCAGCGTCGGAGCAACAGGCGGCACCGGCGGCAGCGGCGGCTCGGGCATGATCAACTTTTCCTTTCCGTCGTCCATTGGCGGCGGCGGTGGCGGCGGCGGCGGCGGCAGCGGAATCGTTGTGAACGGCGCCAACACCGGTGTCGCCCTCACCGTGAATGGTGGTGTCACCGTACAGGGCGGTGATGGCGGCGTCGGCGGTATCGGAGTCACCGGCGGCAGCTATACCGGCGCTGCCGGCGCCGGGGGCAACGGCGGCAACGGCATCACGGTGACCAACGCCAACGGGGCCGCAATCACCAACAACGGCACGATTTCGGCGGGGGGCGGCGGGCTGGGCGGCGACGCCGCCGGTTATTCCAACGTCGGAGCGAACGGGGCCACGGGCTATGGCATCGTCGGACAAAACCTGACGATCATCAATGCGGGAGCCATTTCCGGCAGTACCGCGATCTACTTTACGGGCGGCACTAACAGCCTTGAGCTGCGGGCCGGCTCCAGCATCAGCGGCAACGTCATCGGCAACGGCACCAGCGCGCTGGTGCTCGGCGGCACCACCGACAGTTCGTTCGATCTGTCGCAACTTGGCTCGCAGTATCAGAATTTCACGCAGTTCAACAAATCAGGATCCAGCACCTGGACCCTGTCGAACACCTCGAGTGCCACCACCCAGGCTTGGACGGTGACGTCGGGAACGCTGAACCTGACGGGCGCGACCGCAACCGCCACCACGATCAACAATTCCGGCACCATCGGAGTCGACGGCACCAGCACGCTGACGGCCACGACTGGCATCACCAACAACGGTGTCATCACGGTGGCGCAGGGCGGTACCGTCAATGACGATCTCGACAATGCCGGCACCGTCACCAACAGCGGCGCCTACAACGCCAGGGTCAATACCAACACCGGCACCATCACTAACACTTCCACGGGAGTGTGGACCGGCGACATCGCCAGCAACGGCGCTGGCGGCGCCATTCACAACAATAATGGCGGCGTCTGGATCGGAAATGCGATCAACGACAGCGGCTTGCTGAGCAACGCCGGCACCTGGACCGGCACGATTTTGAATGCCGGCACCTTCGTCAACCAGAGTACTGGCACGGTATCGGGCCTGTTCACCAACACCGCTGGCACGGCGTCCAACGCCGGTCAGCTCAACGGCGGCGCCACGGTGACTGGTGGCTCGGTCGTCAACAACAACCTGATTGCCGGTACCGTCGACATCTCCGGCACCGGCATCGTCGACAATAACGCGACCATCACCGGCGTAGTGAATAATGCAGCGACGTTCAACAACAACGCCGGCGGCACGGTATCCGGCCTGCTCACCAACAACGCTGGCACGACGACCAACTATGGGCTGCTCAACGGCGGCGCCACGGTGACCGGCGGCTCGGTCGTCAACAACAATCTGATTGCCGGTACCGTCGACATCTCCGGCACCGGCACCGTCGACAACAACGCGATCATCACTGGCGTAGTGAATAATGCAGCGACGTTCAACAACAACGCCGGCGGCACGGTATCCGGCCTGCTGACCAACACTGCGGGCACGACGACCAACGCCGGCCAGCTCAACGGCGGCGCCACGGTGACCGGCGGCTCGGTCGTCAACAACAACCTGATTGCCGGTACCATCGACATCTCTGGCGCCGGCACCGTCGACAATAACGCGACCATCACTGGCGTAGTGAATAATGCGGCGACGTTCAACAACAACGCCGGCGGCACGGTATTCGGCCTGCTGACCAACACTGCGGGCACGACGACCAACGCCGGCCAGCTCAACGGCGGCGCGACAGTGACCGGCGGCTCGGTCGTCAACAACAATCTGATTGCCGGAACGGTGGCGATTTCCGGCACCGGCACCGTCGACAACAACGCGACCATCACCAGCGTGGTCAATGCGGCGACGTTCAACAACAACGCCGGCGGCACGGTATCCGGCTTGCTCGCCAACACCGCTGGCACGACGACCAATGCTGGCCAGCTCAACGCTGGCGTGATCGTGAGCGGCGGCGTACTCACCAACAACAACCTGATTGCCGGTACCGTCGACATCTCCGGCACCGGCACGGTCGACAACAGCGCGACCATCACCGGCGTGGTCAACAATGCCGCGACATTCAGCAACAATACGAACGGCACGGTATCCGGCCTGGTCACCAACACCGCGGGCACGACGACCAATGCCGGCCAGCTCAACGGCGGCGCGACAGTGACCGCCGGCACACTCACCAACAACAATCTGATTGCCGGAACGGTGGCGATTTCCGGCACCGGCACCGTCAACAACAACGCGACCATCACCGGCGTGCTGAACAACGCCGCGACCTTCAACAACAATGCCAGCGGCACGGTATCCGGCCTGCTTACCAATACCGCCGGCGCGACCACCAATGCCGGCCAGCTCAACGGCGGCGCCACCGTGACCGGCGGCACGCTGACGACGTCAGGCACCATCAGGGGCGGTCTCACCAATAGTGCGACCGTCAACGCCAATGGCGGTGCCATCAATGGCGCGATCATCAACCTCGCCGGCGGCACATTCAATGTCGGCGGTACGGTGACCAGCGATTCGACGCTCGCCAATGCCAACGGCGCGACGTTTGCGATCGGCGCCACCGGCAGCTACACGTTGCAGGGATTGCTGACCAATAGCGGCGTCATCACCGTCGCCAATGGTGGGCAATTGATCGCGACCATCGGCGGCATCACCAACAGCGTCGGCGGATCGATCACGGTCGCCGCCGGTGGCAGCGTGACCGACGATCTCAACAATGCGGGCGTCGTGAGCAACAACGGCACCTATGCCGCCAACGTCGCCACCAATACCGGCGGCATCACCAACAATTCGATTTGGACCGGCAACGTCGTCTCCAACACCGGGACCATCACCAACAATCTGACCTGGACCGGCACGGTCAACAATGCCGGCACCTTCAACAACAGTGCCGGCGCAACGGTGTCGGGCCTCCTGACCAACAGCGGCACGACCAACAATGCGGGAACGCTGAGCGGAGGCCTCACCAATACCGCCGGGGTCACCAACAACACCGGCATGATCGATGGCCTGGTCACGATCACGGGTGGCGCGCTGACCGGCAGCGGCACCGTGGCCAACCTCTCGGTCGCCAGCGGTGGCACCTTCGCGCCCGGCACCGGTGTGGCGGGCACCTCGACCACGGTGAGCGGAAGCCTTGCGCTCGCTTCCGGGGCGATCTATCTGGTGCAGATCAATCCATCGACGGCCTCGTTCGCTAACGTGTCGGGCACGGCGGCGCTCGGCAATGCCAGCGTGAATGCGGTTTATGCCAATGGCAGCTATGTCGCGAAGCAGTACACCATCCTGACCGCCGCGGGCGGCGTCAGCGGCACGTTCAATTCGGTCGCGAATACCAACCTGCCGGCGAACTTCCACGCAACGCTGAGCTACGATTCGACCCATGCCTATCTCAATCTGCTGCTGAACTTCGCCATCCCGACTGGCCTCAACGGCAATGCGCAGAACGTCGGCACCGCGCTCACCAACTACTTCAACAGCACCGGCGGCATTCCGATGGTGTACAGCGCTCTGTCCGCAGGGGGCCTGACGCAAGCGTCCGGTCAATCCGCTACGGGCTCACAGCAGGCCACCTTCAACGCGATGACCCAGTTCATAGGCGTGATGACCGATCCCTTCATGGGCGAACGTGGCGATCCGGTTTCGTCCTCGAACGGCGCATCCCAATTCGCGGAAGACGCTTCCACGGTTTCAGGTAAGACCGGCGCGGAGCGCGAGGCCTACGCTGCCATCTATCAAAAGGCACCGGCGCCAGCCTTCGCGCAGCGCTGGAGCGTGTGGGCGGCAGGTTATGGCGGCGCGCAGGCCACCGATGGCAGCGTCACCGCCGGATCAAACACCGCCAGCAGCCGCATCTACGGTACCGCTGTTGGTGCCGACTATCGCATCTCGCCGTATACGCTTGCCGGTTTTGCGCTGGTCGGCGGCGGCACCAATTTTGTCGTCAATGGATTGGGCAGCGGACGTTCCGAGCTGTTCCAGGCCGGCGCCTATTTGCGCCACTCCGTCGGTGCGGCCTACGTCACCGCAGCGTTGGCCTATGGCTGGCAGGACATCACCACCGACCGTACCGTGACCGTGGCCGGCATCGATCGCCTGCATGCGGAGTTCAACGCCAACGCATTCTCGGGCCGTCTCGAAGGCGGCTATCGCGTCGTCGCGCCGTGGATGGGCGGCATCGGCCTGACGCCCTATGCCGCCGCACAGTTCACGACCTTCGGTCTGCCCGCCTATGCGGAAGGCATTCTCTCCGGCGCCAATACCTTTGCGCTCGCCTATGGCGCGAGGGATGTCACCGACAGCCGCAGCGAGCTCGGTTTGCGCGGCGACAAATCATTTGCGATCGGCGATGCGATCCTGACGCTGCGCGGTCGGGCCGCGTGGGCGCATGATTTCAATCCCGACCGCGCCGTCTCCGCGACCTTCCAGGCATTGCCCGGCGCAAGCTTCGTCGTGAATGGCGCGGCGCAAGCGTCCGACTCGGCGCTGACCACGGCGTCCGCCGAACTGAAGTGGACCAACGGCTGGTCAGCCGCTGCGACCTTCGAAGGCGAGTTCTCCAACGTCACCCGAAGCTACGCCGGAAAAGGAATAGTGCGATATACATGGTAGCGGGTGGTCGAATTGCATCGCCGACCTGCGCATGAATAGCTCATGGGGCGCATAACGAGATTATACTGCAATCTCAATAATATATGAGTTCGTAATTTTGTTTTGGCCGGCGCGCCATTCTACGCCAGAGCACGCTGCAGCAGCCCAGCGGCGCCGATCGCGCCGTTGTCCAGGCAGCCCTGCAACCATCAGCCGGCGGTGCTGTGATCGGACGATCCGAGTACTGAGGTGCCTACAAAAATTCGCGTCCATTCGCTCGGAGTGACCCCAAGCACGCGCCGGAAGATCGTCGTCATGTGAGCGTGGCTTGAGAATCCGCAAGCTGCTGCAACCGCCGCGAGGCTTGGGCGGGTGCCGCGGCGTGAGGCCGCCTCGATCAACGAACGCGCTCGTGCAATCCTCCGCTCCACCAACGCGGCGTGCAGCGTCATGCCAGTCGCAGCCCGGAACGTGCGGGCGAGATAGCATTCCGAGAGGCCGGTATCGCTTGCAAGGTCCGCGAGGCGGATTTCTTCCGTGAGTCGAGCCTCAAAATGATCGAGAATTCGCTTCAGGCGTCGAGAAGTCAAACGACATTCGGCGGACCCTCTCTGAGTACCGGGATTGAGCACCGCTGAGACGCGTTCGGCAGCAACGGCTACAACGCTCTCCATCGCCAAAGATGGCGCTGCTGCACCAACCATCGTCATCCGCCGCAGGCTAGTCGCTAACGGGGTGAATCGGGGATCGGCCGCATTGGTGAACTGCCTTAGCCGGCAGGTCTCAATCCCTGATGCAAATCGAGCAAATACCTTCGGGGCAAAGCTTAGTACCAAGTACTCCCCGCCCTTGTCCGAGGCCGAAAAGACGTCGCAGCCTGCTGGCGTGAAGGCGAGCCGCCAAGGCTCCGCATCAAAGGGGCGCCGCCGCGCACCACCGAAGGCGTCGACGCCTCGCTGCCTCTCGAACGTGAACCCAATCACGTGACGATCGGACACGTAACTCACCTCGTAGGGCGACGCCGGCAGCACCGTCACCGCAAAGCCCGGGCCCTCACAGTGCAGGGTTGAGCGATGCAGAGCAGCCACCGTGCTTGGTTTCTGTTCCGACATTAGAACTTGCCGTAGCTCGAAGCGCTCACCGCCGCAACGACTGAAAGATTACTTTGCGACCCACACGCCATTACAGGTCAAGCACGTGAAAGCGGACCGAAATCAACCGAGCTAACATTCTTACAGGTTTCCTCGGAGGTTTTCGATGGCTGTGTCCGACCCGCTCTTTGCTCTCGGTGAATTGGAAGCCGCGGCTCAACTCGTGCATCGTACGCTACCGCCCACCCCGCAATACGCTTGGCCGCTTCTCGCCAAGCGGACCGGTTGCGAGGTGTGGGTAAAGCACGAGAATCACACGCCGACTTCCGCTTTCAAGGTACGCGGCGGCATCGTCTACATGGACAATCTGAAGCGCTCATCGACAAAAGTGACAGGGGTCATTTCGGCCACGCGCGGCAATCATGGTCAATCTATCGCATTCTCAGCCTCTCGGGCAGGCATTTCGGCGACAATCTACTTGCCGCGGGGCAACTCAACAGACCAGAATGCCGCCATGCGCGCCTTTGGTGCCACCGTCGTCGAATTCGGCAGAGATTTTGACGAGGCGCTTGCAGAATGCAATCGGGTCGCGTGCGAGCAGAGCCTGCATTTTATCACACCGTTCAATCGAGATCAGGTCAAGGGGGTCGCAACGTACGCGCTCGAACTGTTTCGCGCCGTCGCTGACCTTGACACGGTCTATGTCCCGATTGGGATGGGCTCCGGTATCTGTGGGCTGATCACAGCTCGCGACTTGCTCGGCCTCAAGACTGAAATCGTCGGCGTCGTAGCGCGCAGCGCCCCGGCAATGGCCCTGTCGTTCGCGGCCGGGAAGCCGGTTTCGACGGGCTCGGCGCTAACCTTCGCCGACGGCGTGGCAACACGCGACCCGCGTCAGGAGGCGGTGGCCATCATCAAGCAGGGCGCAGCCCGAATCTTGCAGCTTGGCGAGGACGACATCGCCGATGCGGCACGTTCCTATTTCCAGGATACGCACAACGTTGCCGAAGGCGCGGGCGCCGCCCCGCTTGCCGGGCTCATGCAGGAGCGCGCCCGCATGGCCGGAAAGAAGGTCGCCGTGATTTTGTCCGGCGGCAATATCGATGCGTCGGTCTACCGGCGGATCTTAGCCGGTGAGACGCCAAAGGTCGGCTGAATGCGCCAGCATTGGCCTCCGCGGCAAGCCCGGCGGACACAGCGGGAAATCGTAAGCCGTCGCAGTGTTGGCGGTTGTAGCGCTCGGCCGGTCGCTGCTTCATAGCGCGACGGCGAAGCAATAGTGCGCATCTTCATCGGCCGTGGCGCGCCATTTACGCCAGAGCACGCTACAGCTGACGATAAGCGCCGATCCTGCGCGGGCCTTTCCGCCTCTACGCCGCCGACCTTCGCCCGCGCATTCGCGGTGGTGCGATCAGGGCTTCCGCAGGAATGTCCCACTCGCGATGCAGTTTCCAGGCCATTCGCATCGTGAGAGGACGCTTCCTGGTCAGAACGTCGGATGCGCGCTGGCGCGAGCCGAGCAGGCGGCCAAGATCGGCCTGGGTATAGCCGCTCGTCTCCATGCGGTAACGAATCGCGTCGATCGTGTCGGGTGGTTCGATCGGCCAGCGCTTGCGCTCGTAGTCCTCGATGATAAGTGCGAGGAGATCGAATCGGTCTGCTTCGGGCGTACCCGGCTTGGGTTCGTTTTCGAAGTACCGTTCGATCTCGCTGAGCGCCGCGTCATAGTCGGCTTCGGAGCGAATCGGACGGATCAATTTTTTCGCCATGATACGGTCTCCGGATCGATGCGGTCGTATTCTGAATGAGTGCCGATGAACTTCACGAGCACGCGGCCGAAGGCATATGACACGTGAACGATCAGCCGATATTTGTTCCCGCCGAGATCGAAGATGACTCGGTCGTCGCCCACGAAATCGACGGTGCTGCCGAACCGCCGCCTTATTTCGGCGGGGTCGGCCCAGTGCGCCTTGGCGGCAATCGCGAACCACGCCCGAATTGGGCCTTCGGCATGTGGGTGACGCGCCCAAAATTCTCTCAGAGTGCGAAGGGCGATCACCTGCATGGGTGAATCTGTATCATGTCACCAATTTGGTGACAACCCCGACCTGCCATGATAATGGCCTACCTTGCTCCGAAATCGTTGAACCGAGACGAGCTTTGATCGTGCGGCCGGCGGAGGCAGCGAGCCATAGCGGGTACATCATAGCGCCACAGCGAAGCAGTAGTGCCCATCTTCATCGGCCGTGGCGCGCCATTTCCCGCCAGAGCACTCAACAGCATCCTCTGCCTAGCCGTTGGTACGCTAGAGTTCGCTTGAGGCAGGCCCAATTGCTCGTTTGACACCTGTGCAAATCTGGCTATAATCTGGCCAGAATGCCATTCGAGATCGTCCTCGCTCCCGAAGCTGTCGAAGACCTCAAGGCGCTGACGGCGAGTGTTCGGACGATCGTTCGGGCCGCGCTCGAAACACATCTGAGGCACGAGCCCGAAAAAACGAGCCGCAGCCGCATCAAGCGATTGCGAGGATTGCTCCGTCCACAGTTTCGATTGCGGGTAGACGAAGTTCGGGTGTTCTACGACGTGTCCCGCACGAGCGTAGAGGTCTTGGCGATAGTGCCCAAATCGGAGGCCGAGTCATGGCTCACACAATTCGGAAATCCGGAGTGAAGGAAGTTCCTTTATCCGAGATCAAGGACGACCTGTCTCGCTTTCTTCGAGAAGCTGAAACGCAGGAGATCGTCATCACGCGCCATGGTAAGCCGGCCGGCGTACTGATCGGCTTCGAATCAGAGGAGGACTGGTTCGAGTACCGCCTCGAACACGACCCGCGCTTCCTGCGTCGTATCGAGCAGGCGCGAAACAGCCTGCGCGCCGGACGCGGGACCAGGCTCGAGGACATTGAAAGCGAGTAGTGACACGCGCATATCCCGTCGCAGTGCGCGCGCAAAGATAGGCAAGGTGTCGGATACGATGGCGTGGACTCGCGCACGGCATCGTAGTGCTACGGCGAACAATAGTGCCCAACTTCATCGGCCATAGCGCGCCACTTACAATTCTACGCCAGAGCTCGCTGGCGCCTGCAGAGGTGCGCTGGCGTTCTCTACGATGCTGCAGCTCTATTCGGTGCTCTCGTCGGGGACAGATGGGACGTGGAGCCGAAGGTCCATTCCGTCGTGGACGATGCGGACGATTTCGATCGTGCTGTTCGGGGCGTCCCGATAGGTCCAGGAAATGACGTCCGCGACGGCCAGGCCGGGCAACATAAAGCGTGCGAAGGCCTGCCATGATCTCGTCCCGGGCCCTGGAGCCCCGAACATTGGGACCGTTGGCAAGCGCTTGAACAAGGGCGTCCCTATAGACGCGAACTTGTCGCGCGCCAGAATTCTCGGTGGTCCACTTGAGGATGTTGGCAAAGTCGACTTCCGCGGCAGGGCCGAGACGAACGCGCCATCTCTGCTGGGTCATGACGGCTCTATTCGGCAGTTCGGGAGATGACCTTCTCCGAGAGGCTCCTCGATATTTCCGAATTCCTTGAAATCCCCCGGTCCAACGCCGCGACGCCGGCGCGGGCCGCTGCCCGCAGAGCTTTCAGCTTGCTTGTATCCTCCGCCTCGCGTTGTTCCACCAGCCCCAACCCATCGCGCAGCACTTCGCTGGCGTTCTGGTAGCGGCTAGACTTGACGGGGCCTCAAGGAGTTCCTCCTGACGCTCAGTCAGCACGACATTTCTGGTGGGCAACGGCATCCCCCCGGGATATTCGAAAGCGAGGCCCGTATGGCATATTATGCATACGCATCGCCTCAACCCGAATGTTGGCGCGTACCCTTGGCAACCGCTGAAGCGTTCATCGCGGTGGGATTGCCAACAAGCGATCGGGTTCGGCCTTGGCGCTGAATGCGAGCGTGACTGGCGAGCAGCTGTTTCGTGTCGCGCTGCTGCCGATGCTGCTCGCGCCGATCGCAGTCGCGCTGTTGGCGCGCATGATCTTCAAGCCCACCATGGGCCGTCTAACCAGTTCCTTGTCCCGCGGGCGCTCTGAAAATTATGGTGCAATTTCAATGACGAGTTCGCGATTTTATTCTCACCAAGGCCGCTAACTGGAGTGTCGAGCTGTTTGGCTGAGGCGCAAGTTCAGGCTCGCTCTCAGGCATCTTGCCCAAACTTTCTTTCTCTGCGCCAGGCTACGAACGCGGTCAGGCGCTCGTTGTGCCGATCGTGCTGTTGCTCTTTCTAATGATCCCCATCTGAGGGCGGCGTTCGATTTGTCCTCAGTCATTGGGGGACGACGTGCCAATCCATTCTCTTCGGCCGGAGGCAATCTCGCGTGGGGTGCGAATGCTGCGCACCGCACTTGGTCCCGCCATCGCACGCTTTCTGGAAGATCCGTCGATCGTTGAAGTGATGCTCAACCCCGATGGCCGGTTGTGGATCGACCGGCTATCTCACGGTCTGATGGAGAGCGGCGAAACACTGTCCGCTTCCGACGGAGAACGCATCGTCCGGTTGGTTGCCCATCACGTGGGGCAGGAAGTTCACGCCGGGGCGCCGCGCGTCTCCGCCGAATTGCCCGAAACCGGTGAACGGTTCGAGGGCCTGTTGCCGCCGGTTGTCACCGCCCCCGCATTCGCGATCCGCAAGCCAGCGGTGGCCGTGTTCTCGCTCGGTGACTACGTTGCCGCTGGGATTATCACATCGGATCAGGCCGACGCGCTACGCACGGCCGTCACCAGTCGCGAGAATATATTGGTTGCCGGCGGCACCTCGACCGGCAAGACGACGCTGACAAATGCGCTGCTCGCAGAAGTCGCCAAGACCGCCGATCGCGTCGTACTCATCGAAGATACGCGAGAGCTTCAATGCAAGGCACCGAACCTGGTGGCCCTGCGTACACGGGATGGTGTGATCTCGCTCTCCGATCTCGTCCGCTCGTCGCTACGGCTGCGGCCCGATCGCATTCCGATCGGCGAAGTCCGCGGAGCGGAGGCCCTCGACCTGCTGAAGGCCTGGGGCACCGGCCACCCCGGTGGAATCGGCACGATTCATGCCGGCACCGCGCTCGGCGCTTTGCGTCGCCTTGAGCAGCTCATCCAGGAAGCCGTCGTCACAGTCCCGCGCGCCCTCATTGCAGAGACCATCAACGTCATCGCCGTGCTCGTCGGCCGTGGTGCCGATCGCAGGCTTGCAGAACTGGCCCGTGTGACCGGGCTCGGACCCTCCGGCGACTACAGCCTTTCACCAATGGGAGATCAGCCATGAGTTATCGTTCGTTTCTCGGAAGGATCATCCTTTCGATGGGGGCATTCACCGGGTATTGCCTGATGGCCGTCCCAGCGTGGGCCGCGGGCTCCAACATGCCGTGGGAGCAACCCCTCAATCAGATCCTGCAATCGGTCGAGGGCCCCGTCGCCAAGATCATCGCCGTCATCATCATTATCGTGACGGGCCTGTCGCTGGCATTCGGCGACACATCGGGCGGTTTCCGACGGCTGGTCCAGATCGTCTTCGGCCTGTCAATTGCCTTTGCCGCCTCAAGCTTCTTCCTTTCCTTCTTCTCCTTCGGCGGCGGCGTGGTGATCTGATGGATGGGCAGGTCACAGGATTTGTCGCGCCCGTGCACCGGGCCCTGACCGAGCCGATTCTGATGGGCGGCGCACCGCGATCGGTTGCCATCCTCAACAGCACCCTGGCCGCAGCACTTGGGCTCGGCCTGCGCCTTTGGCTGGCAGGTCTTCTCCTCCTGTTTGTCGGCCACGTGGTCGCCGTATGGGCCACCAAGCGCGATCCCGCCTTCGTCGAGGTCGTGCGCCGGCACGTCCGCATTCCCGGTCATCTCAGCCTGTGAGTCCTCCCATGATGAATCTTGCCGAATACAGACGTTCAACGACGCGCTTGGCGGACTTTCTTCCCTGGGCGGCACTCGTCGATGAGGGAATCGTTCTGAACAAGGACGGTTCGTTTCAGCGGACCGCAAAATTTCGGGGACCGGATCTCGACAGCGCTGTGCCGGCCGAACTCGTCGCAGTCGCCGGTCGTCTGAACAACGCGCTCCGCCGCCTTGGGTCTGGATGGGCGGTCTTTGTCGAGGCACAGCGGCATTCCGCGGGTGCCTATCCCCTAAGCACGTTTCCCGACGTCGCCTCTGCCCTGGTCGACGCGGAGCGGCGAGCCCAGTTCGAGGAAGCGGGCGCCCATTATGACTCGAGCTACTACCTGACGTTCCTCTACCTGCCGCCCGAGGAAGGCGCCGCGATGGCAGAGCGGCTCCTCTATGAGAATAGCAGCCGCACCGTCGGCGCTGACGCGCGAGAGGTCCTGAGCGGGTTTGTCGACCGGACCAACCGCGTCCTCCAGCTCATTGAAGGATTCATGCCGGAGTGTGGCTGGCTCGATGATGAGGCAACGCTGACCTACCTGCACTCCACTGTTTCGACCAAGCGGCATCGTGTGCGCGTGCCAGAGATCCCCATGTATCTCGATGCGTTGCTGGCCGATCAACCCCTGACCGGCGGCCTTGAGCCGACGTTGGGCGAAGCTCACGTGCGCGTTCTGACCGTCGTGGGATTCCCGACCGCGACCACACCGGGGATCCTCGACGACCTCAACCGTCTCGCCTTCGCGTATCGTTGGTCGACCCGGGCGATCATGCTCGACAAGACGGATGCGACAAAACTCCTCACCAAAATTCGTCGCCAATGGTTCGCCAAGCGGAAGTCGATTGGCGCGATTCTCAAGGAGGTGATGACCAACGAGGCTTCCGCGCTTCTCGACACAGATGCGCATAATAAGGCGATCGATGCTGACGCCGCGCTCCAGGAACTGGGAACGGACCAGATCGGTGAGGCCTTTGTCACCGCGACGGTCACCGTCTGGGACAGGGATGCCCGCGCCGCCGACGAAAAGCTGCGCCTCGTCGAGAAGGTGATCCAGGGGCGTGATTTCACCTGCATGATTGAGACGGTGAATGCGGTCGAGGCATGGCTCGGCAGCTTGCCGGGGCACGTCTATGCCAACGTCCGTCAGCCCCCGGTCTCGACCCTGAACCTTGCGCATATGATTCCGCTCTCAGCTGTATGGGCGGGGGAGGCGAGGGACCATCACTTCAAAGCGCCGGCTCTGTTCTTCGGCAAGACGGAGGGATCGACCCCGTTTCGATTCTCTCTCCACGTCGGCGATGTCGGGCACACCCTGGTCGTCGGCCCGACGGGCGCCGGCAAGTCGGTACTACTGGCGCTGATGGCGCTGCAGTTTCAGCGCTATCCGAGTTCCCAGATCTTCGCTTTCGATTTCGGTGGATCGATCCGGGCGGCCGCCATCGCCATGGGTGGCGACTGGCATGATCTTGGCGGCTCCGTTGCCGGAGAGGTCTCCCAGTTTGTCTCCCTCCAGCCGCTCGCGAGAATTGACGACGTCGCTGAGCGCGGCTGGGCTGCCGAATGGATCACCTCGATCCTGACCCGCGAACGGATCGAGGTCACACCCGAGGTCAAGGACCATGTCTGGTCGGCCCTGACGTCGCTGGCTTCAGCGCCGCTTCCGGAACGAACCCTCACAGGTCTTTCCGTCCTTTTGCAGTCGAATCCCTTGAAGCGGGCGCTCCAACCCTATTGCCTGGGCGGTCCCTATGACCGGTTGCTCGATGCCGAAAGTGAGCGATTGGGCGAGTCCTCGGTTCAGGTCTTCGAAACCGACGGATTGATCGGTACGGGAGTAGCGCCCGCCGTTCTGTCATACCTGTTTCATCGGATCGAGGATCGTTTCGACGGCCGGCCGACCCTGCTCATCATCGATGAGGGCTGGCTTGCACTCGATGACGCTGACTTTGCCGGCAAACTTCGCGAGTGGCTGAAGACACTGCGCAAGAAGAATGTTTCCGTCATTTTCGCCACTCAATCGCTGGCCGACATCGACGGCTCGGCCATCGCACCTGCCATCATCGAGAGTTGTCCGACCCGGATCCTGCTCCCCAACGATCGCGCCATCGAACCACAGATCACGGCGATCTATCGCCGCTTTGGGCTGAACGACCGTCAGATCGAGATTCTCGCCCGTGCGATACCGAAGCGGGACTACTACTGCCAGTCGCGTCGCGGCAACCGTCTGTTTGAACTTGGCCTTGGTGAGGTCGCCTTGGCGTTTGCGGCCGCCTCCTCGAAAGCCGACCAGGCGCTGATCGAGAAGGTGCTGGTCGAAGAGAGCGGCGAGAATTTTGTCTCTGGCTGGCTTAGAGCCCGAGACGTCGGATGGGCCTGCGATCTCATTCCACATCTCACCAACCTGGAGGCCTCCTCATGAGTCTCCTTTGTCGTGTCGTGGCGGCGGGCGCCATCGCTGTCGTTCTTGCCGGAAGCCCCAAGCCGACGTCGGCGCAATGGATCGTGTTCGATCCCAACAACTACGCGCAGAACGTGCTGACTGCCGCGCGTAGCCTGCAGCAGATCAACAACCAGATCACGTCACTGCAAAATCAGGCGCAGATGCTGATCAACCAGGCAAAGAATCTGGCGACACTGCCGTTCTCCTCCCTGCTGCAGCTCGAGCAGTCGATCCTGCGGACGCAGCAATTGCTCGGGCAGGCTCAGCGCATTGCCTACGATATCCAGCAAATCGATCGGGCGTTCTCGACGACCTATGCGCCGACGTCGTCAAGTTCGTCGGACCAGGCCCTGGTGGCCAATGCACAGGCACGCTGGCAGAACGCGGTCGCGGGCTTGCAGGACGCGATGCGGGTGCAGGCCACCGTCGTCGGCAATCTCGACACCAACCGAACCCAGATGTCGGCGCTCGTGACAGCGAGCCAAGGTGCGACCGGCGCACTGCAGGCAAATCAGGCAGGTAACCAACTCCTCGGATTGCAGGCCCAGCAACTCGCCGATCTCACCGCCGTCGTTGCCGCACAGGGACGAGCTCAGAGCTTGGAGTCTGCGCAGCGCACCGTCGCACAGGATCAGGGGAGAGAGCAGCTCCGCCGCTTCCTTAACTCAGGCCAAAGCTATCAGCCCACAACCGTGCAGATGTTTCACCGATGATGACAGATAGGTTCAAGCGCATTCCGATCGGCGTAGCCGTGCTGCTCCTCGCCGTGGCGGTCGGTGCCTGCGCAATCCAGTTGCGCGGCGGCGCGGATCAGACCGCGGCTGCTGCATCGGCTACCCAAGAAATCGATCCTCTCGCCTCCAAGCTCGCGCAGTGCCGTACCGTCAACTACGAGCAGAAAGACCAGTTGCTCGAATGCCGCAAGGTGTGGGCCGAGAAACGGCGCCAATTTCTGAGCCAGAGGGAGGGTAATGCACGTCAAGGGGTTGATGGAGCGTCAGCTAATGGCCCGATTCCACCATCACCGAAGGATGAAAGCCGTTTGCCGTCTGGCTACCCCTCCATGCCGACATCCGGAGGGAATGAGCGATGAACAGCACCGGTGTCATCGACCAGTTCCTGGAAACCTTCACTCGCTACATCGATTCCGGATTTGGGCTGCTCGGCGGTGAGGTTGCCTATCTCGCGACCACGCTCGCGGCGATCGACATCGCACTGGCTGGGCTGTTCTGGTCCTGGGGCGGCGATGAGGACATCGTCGCTCGTCTCGTCAAGAAGACCCTGTTCGTCGGCGTCTTTGCTTATCTTATCGGCAACTGGAACAGCCTCGCGCGGATCGTGTTCGAAAGCTTTGCGGGCCTGGGCCTAAAGGCCTCCGGCACGAGCCTGTCGTCAGCGGAATTCTTGCGTCCCGGCCGGATTGCGCAGGTGGGTCTCGACGCTGGGAGGCCGATCCTGGAGTCCATTTCCAGCCTGATGGGCTACGTCAGCTTCTTCGAGAATTTCGTCCAGATCGCCGTTCTGTTGTTCGCCTGGATCGTGGTGCTGCTCGCTTTTTTCATCCTGGCGATCCAGCTCTTCGTCACCCTGATCGAGTTCAAGCTGACGACGCTCGCAGGCTTTGTGCTGATTCCCTTCGGTCTGTTTGGGAAGACGGCATTCGCCGCGGAGCGGGTGCTTGGCAACGTGATCTCTTTCGGCGTCAAGGTTTTGGTGCTGGCCGTGATCGTCGGCATCGGCTCGACGCTTTTTGCACAGTTCACAGCGGGATTTGGCGGCAACCAGCCGACCATTGAGAGTGCGATGGCGCTGGTGTTGGGAGCGCTCTCATTGCTTGGTCTCGGCATCTTCGGACCCGGCATCGCCAACGGGATCGTTTCTGGTGGACCACAGCTCGGCGCCGGTAGTGCGGTCGGCACTGGCCTAGCGGCCGGTGGCGTGGTTGCGGCTGGAGCCGCGCTCGCAGCCGGTGGCGCCGCGTTGGCCGGAAGTGCCGTTGGTGGAAGCCGCGCCATTGCGGGCGCTGCCTCGAGCGCGCTCCGAGCAGGCGGTCTGTCCGGCGCCAAGGGCGCAACTCCGTCGGCTACTGCTAGCCCGCTACGCTCTGCTGCCATTCATTCCGGCGGACCGAGCGGCAGCGCGGGTGGTGGCGATTCCGGGTCGTCCGAGAGAGCACCCGCGTGGGTTCGCCGCATGAAACGGACGCAAACTATCAGTCATGGAGCCTCAAGCGCCACGCGGGCGGTACGCGCTGGCGACCACGGCGGAGGTGGTGCGTCTGTCGATCTCTCACAGGGCGGGAGCTAGTGCCTGCGCTCAACCACCTGCCGTTCCCAATCATCTCCTGAGGTAAAGTATGTTCAAACGATCAGCCGTCCACTATGGCCGCACGCCTGCTCCGGTCACCCCCTATCAACGCGCAGCTCAGGTCTGGGATGACCGCATCGGCTCGGCACGAGTCCAGGCTAGAAACTGGCGTCTGATGGCATTCGGCTCTCTGTTCCTATCCGCCGGCTTCGCCACTGCGCTTGCTTGGGAATCAGCACGGGGCACCATCACCCCCTGGGTGGTCGAAGTGGATCATCTCGGCGAAGTGAGAGCCGTCGCACCCGCAGATGCTTCCTTCCAACCCAGCGATCCCCAGATCGCCTTTCATCTATCTCGGTTTATCGAACATGTTCGCGGCCTTCCCATGGACGCGATCGTGCTGCGCGAAGATTGGCTCCGCGCCTACGACTTCACGACGGACCGCGGCGCTGCAGCCCTCAATGACTACGCGCGCAACAACGACCCCTTCGCCAAGGTCGGGAAGAGCCAGGTGGCCGTCGAGGTTTCCAGCGTCATCAGGGCCTCACCCGATAGCTTCCGTTTAGCCTGGATCGAACGACGTTACGAGAATGGCCAGATGGCCGCTACGGAGCGGTGGAGCGCAATTCTCACGATCGTCTTGGAGCCGCCTCGCGACGTCGATCGCCTGCGTAAGAATCCACTCGGCATCTATGTCAACGCCATCAACTGGTCGAAGGAGCTCGGATGAGCATGCCCTCCATTTCTCATACCTCGGGAAAATTGCCACGGAGCTTGGCGTCGGCCCTTTTGATTTCGGTCGCGGCGCTCGGCGGATGCACCACCTTCAAACCTCCGCAGATCAGCTACGACAGCGATCTCCCGCCGCTCCCCGATCCGCCGGCGGTGAGCGACGACCGGCCGCGACCGCTACACGTGCCGCCCTCCTGGACCCCGGCACATGGCGGCAAGCAGAAAGAAGCCAAGGAGCCGATCGAAAGGATCGAGAGCGCCAACGACGCGGCTCGTGTTCAGCCCCGCAAGGCGGCGTATTTCAACGCAGTGCAGGTGTTTCCCTATAGCCCGGGCGCCCTCTACCAGATCTATGCCGCACCCGGACAGATTACCGACATAGCGCTCGAGCCGGGCGAACAATTGATCGGTTCGGGACCTGTCGCTGCCGGCGATACCGTGCGATGGGTCGTCGGCGACACCGAAAGTGGTAGCGGGGATACCCGGCGCGTCCACATCATGGTCAAGCCGACTCGGCCGGAAGTCTCGACCAATCTCGTCGTCAACACCGATCGGCGCACCTATCTGCTTGAGCTGCGCGCCCGAGAAAAGCCGTACATGCCTTCTGTGACCTGGTTCTATCCCGAAGATCGCACGCGTGGCCGGGGCGTGCCGTCGACGCCACTCATCCCCGACCCAACCCAGCGCCGCTATCGCTACGCCATCGAGGGCGACAACCCGCCCTGGCGTCCGATCAACGCCTACGACGACGGACGCAAGGTTTACATCGAGTTCGCACCAGGCATCGGGCAGGGTGAGATGCCACCCCTTTTCGTCATCGCGCAGGACGGGAAGACCGAGCTTGTCAATTATCGTGCTTTCGGAAGCCTGCTGATTGTCGATCGGCTGTTCGCAGCCGCTGAATTGAGGCTAGGAGGTGAGAACCAGCAGAAGGTGCGGATCGTCAGAGGCGATGGGAGGCCATTATGAGCGGCACAAGTGGCGGTCCTACGAACCAGAATAATGTTCCGTCGCAGGCGCAGGACGACGCTTCGAAAGCGTTCCAGTTGCACCCAGAGCGGCCACGCGTAACGCGGCTCTCGCGTAGGGTGTTGATCGCAGGCTCCGCACTACTCCTCGTCGCGATCTCGGGAGCCATGTTTTTGGCGCTGCAATCCAGCAAGAAGCACGCTCCCGCTTCGGAGGAGCTGTATTCGACCGATCATCATAATGTCGCTGACCAGCTTGCCGGCCTGCCGAAGGACTACACCGGCATCCCGAAGGTGCCGCCGCTCGGACCGCCTTTGCCCGGCGATTTGGGTCGACCGATCGTTGCCGCGCAGGCGCAGACTGGTCCATTGGCGGTTGATGCCGAGCAACAGCGCGTGAATCAAGAAAGTGAAGCGGCGCGCACGAGCAAGCTGTTCGCCCCCACGAATGTCCGGCCGTTTTCCGCAACAACAGCGTCGAATGATGCTCCTGCGAGTGGGACGACATCGTCCGACGAAGCGTTCGCACAGAATGGCCAGGACCGAAAGCTTACCTTCGTGAATGCGGCGATCGATCGACGCACCACGAGCCCTGATCGTCTGGTCAAACCCGCATCGCCTTTTGTCGTCCAAGCAGGGACAGTCATTCCTGGTGCGCTGCTGACGGGGATTCGCTCCGATCTCCCTGGTCAAATCACGGCGCAGGTGACCGAAGCGGTATATGATAGTCCTACCGGGCGAACTCGGCTCATTCCGCAGGGGGCACGGCTAATAGGTACTTACGATAGCCAGATCGCATTTGGGCAGTCGCGCCTCCTTCTGGTCTGGACTAGGTTGATCATGCCGAACGGCCGGTCGATTGTGCTGGAACGGCAGCCGGGAGCCGACGCTGCGGGGTATTCTGGCCTTGAGGATCAAGTCGACAATCACTGGAAGGAATTGTTGGGCGCGGCTGCGCTCTCAACCCTGCTAGCGGTTGGGACCGAAGTGAATTCGGGAAGCGACGTCAACAACTATACTAACAGCGCACTCATCCAGGCATTGCGGCGCGGGGCAGGAGACTCCGTCAACCAGGCCGGTCAACAGCTTGTTCGGCGCAATCTTAACATCCAACCGACGCTGACGATCCGGCCGGGATTTCCGGTGAGGGTTATCGTCAACCGGGACCTCGTGCTTGAACCGTATAGGGGATAGTAGCATGGCGAAACTCAAAATCGGCGCTCTCGTTGAAAACAGGTCTGTCAAGGTTACGCATGAGCTGCCGGCAAGTGTTCATCGGGACCTTGTCGCCTACGCTGAGGCGTTGAGCCGAGAAAGCGGACAATCGATCAGCGATCCAGCGAAGCTGATCGCTCCAATGCTGACGCGTTTCATGGCGACAGACCGGGCTTTTGCAAGGCTTCGTCGCACTAATCAGCTTGCCAAGCAACGTGAGGGATAACGCTCGCTCGATCTACGGTCTGTCAGCCTGGGTTGACGCGCGTTATCCCGCATTCGCCTTCAGTCGGGCCGCTTCGATGCCGGCGACCGCGCAGGCTTCGTCGTTGTCCGAGGTGTCGCCGGAGACGCCGACCGCACCGAGCAAGGTGCCTCCGTCGTGGATCAGCACGCCGCCGGGGACCGGGACCAGCGCGCCCTTGGCGATGGTGTTCACTGCGTCGATGAAATAGGCCTGCTCCTGGGCGCGCTGGTACAGGGCGCGCGATCCCATGCCCATTGCGAGTGCGCCATAGGCCTTGCCGTGGGCGATCTCGGCGCGCATCAGGCTGGTGCCGTCCTGCGCAGCCGCGAGCTTGAGGACGCCGCGCGCATCCAGGATCGTGATGACAAGCGGCTTCAGCTTCAGCTCCGCGGCCTTCGCGACGGCGGCATCGAGAATCTTGCGGGCGGTGTCGAGGGTGAGTTCAGCCATGTGGAGTGTCCTTGTGTGATGAGGTCGTTGGATTTGCGTTGGCGCCATCGAGGCTCATGGCGAGCACGCGCGCGACATGCAGGGCGTCGCGCGCACTGCCGTCGTGGATCTGGTGCCGGCATGAGGTGCCGTCGGCGACCACCAGCGTTGCTTGGTCCGCGCGCCGCACGGCCGGCAGCAGCGACAGCTCGGCCATCTCGATCGAGGCATCGTATGTGTCCGCGCCATAGCCAAAGGCGCCGGCCATGCCACAGCAGCTCGACTCGATGGTCTCAACCTTTAGGCCGGGAACGAGGCGCAGCACCTGCTCGACCGGCTTGAAGGCGCCAAAGGATTTTTGGTGGCAATGGCCATGCAAGAGCGCCTTCTCGGCGATCGTGCCGAGCGGCAGTTGCAGACGACCGGCTTCCGCCTCGCGCACCAGAAACTCCTCGAAGGTGAGGGCGTGGGTGCTGACAGCCTTGGCGTCGTCGTCCTTGCGCAGCGACAACAGCTCGTCGCGCAGCGTCAGGAGGCAGCTCGGCTCGAGCCCGATGATCGGCACGCCCCGCGCGGCAAACGGGGTAAAACTCGCAACGAGACGGTCGAGCTCGGCCTTCGCTTCCTCGACGAGGCCCGCGGACAGGAACGTGCGGCCGCAGCACAGCGGCCGGGTGCCGCTGACGAGCTTTGTCAGATGCACGCGATAGCCGCCTGCGACAAGCACCCGCAGCGCCGCGTCGAGGTTTTCCCGCTCATAGATCCGATTGAACGTGTCGGCGAACAGCACGACCTCGCGGCCATCCACAGGTCCAACCGCTTCCGCAGGCGGTGCAAACACATCGCTGCGGAAGGCAGGCAGCGCGCGGCGCGCGCTGATGCCGGCAAAGCGTTCGAACAGCTTTCGCAGAAGCGCGCTGCGGTTGCGCAGGTTCGTGAGCAGGGCGAAACGCGAGGCGAGGTTGGCATAACGGGGCAGATAGCCAACCAGTCGGTCGCGCAGCGTCAGACCGCGAGAGGCAACGCGCGCGGCGAGCACCTCGATCTTCATCTTCGCCATGTCGACGCCGGTCGGGCATTCATGGCGGCAGGCCTTGCAGGAGACACAGAGTTTCAACGTCTCCATCATCTCGTCGGAGGACAGCGCATCGGGGCCGAGCTGTCTGGAGATCGCGAGCCGCAGCGTGTTGGCGCGGCCACGGGTGACGTCCTTCTCGTTGCGCGTTGCGCGGTAGGACGGGCACATCACGCCGCCCTCGAGCTTCCGGCAGGCGCCGTTGTTGTTGCACATCTCGACCGCGCCCTGGAAGCCGCCGGCGGCGCCGGGATAAGCGGACCAGTCGAGCTTCGTCTTCAAATCAGTGACGCGATAGTCCGGCCGGTAGCGGAACAACGAGCGGTCGTCCATCTTCGGCGCGTCGACGATCTTGCCGGGATTGAGGACGCCATCGGGATCGAACCGCTGTTTCACCTCCTTGAAATCCGCAACGAGACGCTCTCCGAACATCGTTTCGTGAAACTCCGAGCGCACGATGCCGTCGCCGTGCTCGCCGGAATGCGAGCCCTTGTACTCGCGCACCATCGCGAAGGCCTCTTCGGCGATGGCGCGCATCGCCTTCACGTCCTTCTCCAGCTTCAGGTTCAGCACCGGGCGCACATGAAGGCAGCCTTCGGAGGCGTGCGCGTACATCGTGCCGCTGGTGCCGTGCCTGGCGAACACCTCGTTCAGCCGCGCGGTATAGTTGGCGAGGTGCGGCAGCGGCACGGCGCAGTCCTCGACAAAGGAGACCGGCTTGCCCTCCTGCTTCATCGACATCATGACGTTGAGGCCGGCAGCGCGGAAATCGGCGATGCCGCTTTGCAAGGCGGGCTCGGTGATATCAACCACGCCGCCCCATTTGCGCTTGTCGTTATTCCAGCCGAAGCCGAGATCGCCCATCAGCTCGGCGAGCTGCTTCAGGCGTGCGAGATTGTCCGCCTGATCCTCTTCGGCGAATTCCACCACCAGCACCGCATCCGGATCGCCCTTGATGGCGGCGCCGATGATGGGGCGAAACATCGCAATGTCGCGGCCCAGCGCGATCATGGTGCGGTCGACGAGCTCGACCGCGATCGGCTTGAGCTTGACGAGGTGCTGGGCCGCATCCATCGCCTCGTAGAAGCTGCCGAAATGGCAGACGCCGAGCGCCTTGTTGTGGATGACGGGCCACAGCTTCAGCTCGACCTTCGTGGTGAAGGCGAGGGTGCCTTCGGAACCGACCAAAAGATGCGCCATGTTGTTGGGCGCATTACGCGGAGTGAGCGCATCGAGATTGTAGCCACCGACGCGGCGCTGCACCTTCGGAAACCTGTCCGCGATCTCGTCGGCCTCGCGCGCGCCGAGCGTGAGCATGTCGCGGAATAGCGCCAGCGCACTGTCGCCGGCATTCACATTGCTGAGATCGCGCGGGACCTCGCCGAAGCCAGCCATCGTGCCGTCGGCAAGGGTTGCTTCCATCGACAGCGTGTTGTCGCGCATGGTGCCGTAGCGCAGCGAGCGCCCGCCGCAGGAATTGTTGCCGGCCATGCCGCCAATGGTGGCGCGTGACGCCGTGGAGACGTCGACCGGGAACCACAGGCCGTGCTTTTTGAGCTGGCGGTTGAGATCGTCGAGCACGATGCCGGGCTCGACCACGCAAGTCCGGTTCTCGACATTCAGCGAGAGGATCCGGTTCAGGTGTTTTGAGACATCGATGACAAGGCCGTCATTGACGGTCTGGCCGCATTGCGATGTGCCGCCGCCGCGCGGGGTGACCTTCAGGCCCTCGTCGCGGGCAACGGCCAGCGCCCGCAGCGCCTCGTCCATGCTGCGCGGCACAACCACGCCGAGGGGCATGATCTGATAGAAAGAGGCATCCGTCGCGTAGCGGCCGCGGCTGAAGGTATCGAATAGGACCTCACCCGTGGTTTCACGGGCCAGGCGCGCAGCCAGGCCGCCGTTTTGCGCCGATTTTCTCGATTTTTCGGCCACGTCAGCCGCCATGATCCGCTCTCGCTCTTTCGCCGGTGACGTCTTGCCTAGGCTCTGCCGGCTTGGCAAGGCGAGCCCTGCTTCTTGCGCATTGACGGGCCTCCTCAGGCGGGGGACAAGCCCGGCGAATAGTGATATTCGAGCGGCTCGCCGAGACCCCTCGGAAGACTCTCAAGACCGGGAAGGACGCCTATGACCGTGCATACTGGAAGGCATTTTCTCCAGATTCCAGGACCGACCAACGTGCCCGACCGGGTGCTGCGGGCCATGGACATGCCGACGCTGGACCACCGCGGTCCGGAGTTCGCCGAGATCGGTTTTGCCGTCCTGGCCGCGATGCAGCGGGTTTTCCGCACCAAGCAGCCCGTGATCATCTATCCCTCCTCCGGAACCGGGGCCTGGGAAGCGGCGATGGTCAATGTGCTCTCGCCCGGCGACAAGGTCTTGATGTGCGAGACCGGCCAGTTCGCCGTGTTGTGGCGTGGCATCGCCGACAAGTTCAAGCTCGACGTCGATTTCATCCCGAGCGACTGGCGCCATGGCGCCGATCTGGCCGAGATCGAACAGCGCCTGTCCGCCGACAAGCAGCACAAGATCAAGGCGGTCTGCGTCGTGCACAACGAGACCTCGACCGGCTGCGTGACGCCGCCCGCGGAGGTGCGCAAGATCCTCGACCGCGTGAAGCATCCGGCGCTGCTGATGGTCGATACCATCTCGGGCCTCGGCTCGATGGAATATGAGCACGATGCCTGGGGCATCGACGTCTCGGTTGCCGGCTCCCAGAAGGGCCTGATGCTGCCACCGGGCCTTGGCTTCAACGCGGTCTCCGAAAAGGCGCTGGCCGTAGCGAAAAGCAATCCCGGCATGCGTTCCTATTGGGACTGGCAGGAGGTGATCGCCTTCAACAAGGCCGGCACCTTCCCCTATACGCCCGCGACCAACCTGCTCTTCGGCCTGCGCGAGGCCGTCAAGATGCTGGAGGAGGAGGGGCTCGAGAACGTCTGGACCCGCCACAAGCGCCATAGCGCCGCGACGCGCGCAGCGATCAAGGTCTGGGGCCTGGAGACGCAGTGCGCCGATCCCAACGCGCATTCGCCGGCGCTCACGGGCGTGCGCATGCCCGAGGGCCATGACGCCGACAATTTCCGCAAAGTGGTGCTCGAGAACTTTGACATGTCGCTCGGCACCGGCCTGAACAAGGTGAAGGGCAGGGTGTTCCGCATCGGCCATATCGGCCATTTCAACGATCTGATGCTGATGGGCACGCTGTCCGGCGTTGAGATGGGCCTGGATCTTGCGCAGGTCCCGCATCGGAGCGGCGGCGTGCTGGCGGCCATGGACGTCCTCAAGGGGCGCGACGTGGTGCCGATGACCAAGGCTCAAGTCGCCTGAACTAACCTGAGTGAACTGAAGAAAGAGAGCGCGCGATGAACGCACCCGTGACAGCCAGTGAAGACCTGCTCTACTCCGTCACGGACGGCATCGCGCGCATCACCTTCAACCGACCGCAGGCGCGCAACGCGCTGACCTTCGCCATGTACGAGCGCATGGCGGAGATCTGCCAGGCCATCAACGCCGATCGTTCGATCAAGGCGCTGATCCTGACCGGCGCCGGCGACAAGGCGTTCGCCTCGGGTACTGACATCTCGCAGTTCCGTGCCTTCAAGACCGCGCAGGATGCGCTGGACTACGAGGCGCGGATCGATCGCGTGCTCGGCACGCTGGAGCAGTGCCGCGTCCCCGTCATCGCGGCGATCGCGGGGGCCTGCACCGGTGGCGGTGCCGGCATTGCCGCGTGCTGCGATATCCGCATCGGCACCGAATCCACCCGCATCGGCTTTCCGATCGCGCGCACACTCGGCAACTGCCTGTCGATGTCGAACATCAGCCGCGTCGTCTCGCTGGTGGGACCTGCCCGCACCAAGGACCTGATCTTCAAGGCGCGTCTCGTCGAGGCGCCCGAGGCCCTGGCGCTCGGCCTGCTCAACGAGGTCGTGCCCGACGTCGAGACGCTTCAGCGCCGCGCCGACGAGACCGCCAAGCTCGTCGCGAGCCACGCGCCGCTCACGCTGGAAGCCACCAAGGAGGCGGTGCGCCGTATCCGCCGCACGCTCTCGCGTGAAGAAGGCGAGGATCTGATCCTCAAGGCCTATATGAGCGAAGATTTTCGCGAAGGCATGGATGCCTTCCTCAACAAGCGCACGCCGAACTGGAAGGGCAAGTAGGGCGCTCCCGCGCGCCTTCATCAGCCGAAAGTCATATGCGGCCGAATGCCCGCCTGCTTGAACTCGTCAGCATTCCTCCGCACAATACGCCGATAATTCCCGGCATTACAAAGCCAATAAGAACCAGGGGACGAGACTCGTGCGAATTCCAGTGAAGGCCGTCGGAGCTGCGGCGGCCCTGTTGTTGAGTGCGCCGGCCTTCGCCGGCTGGGAGCCGACCAAGCCGGTCGAGATCGTGGTCGCAGCCGGTGCGGGCGGTGCCTCCGACCAGATGGCGCGCATGATGCAAGCCGCGATCCAGAAGAACAATCTGATGAAGCAGCCGATGGTGGTGTCGCTCAAGGGCGGTGCCTCCGGCGCCGAAGCCCTGATGTACATGAAGTCCAGCGAGGGCGATCCGAACAAGGTCCTGATCGCCTACTCGCTGATCTACATGCTGCCGCTGTCGGCGAAGATTCCGTTCAACTGGCGCGAGCTGACGCCAGTCTCGGTGATCGCGCTCGATCAGTTTGTGCTGTGGGACAACGCGGCGGGGCCGAAATCGGTGAAGGAGTTCATCGAGGCCGCGAAGGCCGCAAGCTCCCCGTTCAAGATGGGCGGCACCGGCTCCAAGCGCGAGGATCACGTGCTGACCGTCTTCCTCGAGCAGAAGACCGGCGCGAAATTCTCCTATCTGCCCTACAAATCGGGTGGCGAGGCCGCGACCCAGCTCGTCGGCAACCACACCGAATCCAACGTCAACAACCCAAGCGAGAATCTCGAAGTTTGGCGCGCAGGTCAGGTGCGGGCGCTCTGCGTATTCGACAAGGAGCGCATCTCCTACACCACCAAGGTGACGGAGACGCAGTCCTGGCACGACATCCCGACCTGCAAGGAGGAGGGGCTGGACATTCAGTACCTGATGCTGCGCGCGATGTTCTTGCCCGGCAAGGTCACGGCAGAGCAGCAGGCCTTCTACGTCGACCTGTTCCAGAAGGTGACGCAGACCCCGGAATATAGGGATTACATGGAGAAGCAGGCGCTCAAGCCGATCTTCCTCACCGGCAAGGACATGGTGCAGTTTCTCGAGGAGGACGACGCGCTGAACAAGTCGCTGATGACGGAAGCGGGTTTCGTTGCGAAGTGACCACCTTCGATGTCATGCCTCGCCACCGGGTCTCGCCTTCGGCGAGCCCGATGACAGGCTCCGGCGGGGCATCCAGTGTTGCACAGAGCTCAACGAATACGGCTTCTGTACGGAGTACTGGATCATCCGCTTTCGCGGATGATGACAGCGCAATTTGATCTGGCGGAGCCATGCCTCAAACCGATCTTGAAATCGTTGTCGACGATCCGACCGCGCCTGAAGATGACTCGCCGAGCGTCGTCAGTTCGCGAACGATCGAGATCGTCGTCTCGCTGCTTCTGCTCGCACTCGCGATCACGCTCGGCTACGACAACTGGCGCACCGGCATCTCCTGGGATGCGACCGGACCCGAGCCCGGTTACTTCCCGTTCTATCTGTGCGTCATCCTCGCCGGCGGAAGTCTCTATGGCCTCGTCGCGGCGCTGCTCGCGCGGCGCGCGGGGAGCGAGCCTTTCGTCACCCGCGCGCAGGCGGGCCGCGTAATCGCGGTGTTCGTGCCGACGCTTCTGTTCTGCCTTGTGACGCAGTTCCTTGGGCTCTATGTCGCGAGCTTTCTCCTGATCTCGGGCTTCATGCGGCTGATCGGCAAGATTGCGCTGTGGAAGTCGCTGCTCACCGCTCTTGTGTTCACGGCAATCATGTTCGTCACCTTCGACATCGCCTTCGACGTCATCATGCCGAAGGGACCGCTCGAAGCGGCCTTCGGTTTTTAGGGCGCCAACAATGGAAGCGTTCGGTCTCCTCGTCCACGGCTTTGCCGTCCTGCTGAGCTGGAAGACGCTGGTCCTGATGATGGTCGGGCTCGTGCTCGGCATCTTCGTCGGCGTGCTGCCAGGGCTCGGCGGCCCCAACGGCGTCGCCATCCTGTTGCCGCTGACCTTCACGATGGATCCGACCTCGGCCATTGTGATGTTGTCCTGCATCTATTGGGGCGCGCTTTTCGGCGGTGCCATCACCTCGATCCTGTTCAACATTCCCGGCGAAGCGTGGTCGGTGGCGACCACCTTCGACGGCTACCCGATGGCGCAGCAGGGCAGGGCGGCGGAGGCGCTCACGGCGGCGTTCACCTCCTCCTTCATCGGCTCGCTGGTCGCGGTGCTGCTGATCACCTTCCTTGCACCGCTGATCTCGTCCTTCGCGCTCAAATTCGGCCCACCCGAGTTCTTCGCGGTGTACCTCCTGACATTCTGCTCGTTCGTCGGTCTCGGCCGCGAGGCCAAGCACAAGACCGTCATCTCGATGTCGCTCGGCCTTTTGCTCGCCGGCATCGGCATGGACACCGTGTCGGGCCAGTTGCGCATGACGTTCGGCTCCGCCGAACTGCTCCGCGGCATCAACTTCCTCGTCGCCGTCATCGGCCTGTTCGGCATTAGCGAGATCCTTCTGACGATGGAGGAGCGGCTGGCGCTGCGGGGACACGCCGCAAGCATCTCGCTGCGTGTCGTGTTGAGCGTATGGAAGGACCTGCCGAAATACTGGGTGACGCTGCTACGCTCCTCCTTCATCGGCTGCTGGCTCGGCATCACGCCCGGCGGCGCGATTGCAGCTTCCTTCATGGGCTACAATCTCGCCAAGCGCTTCGCTAAAGACCCTCAAAGCTTTGGCAAGGGCCGCATCGAGGGCGTGTTCGCGCCGGAAACGGCCGCGCACGCCTCCGGCACCTCGGCGCTGCTGCCGATGCTCGCGCTCGGAATTCCCGGTTCGGGAACGGCGGCCATCCTGCTCGGCGGGTTGATGGTGTGGGGCCTCAATCCGGGCCCGCTTCTGTTCGTCGAGCACAAGGATTTCGTCTGGGGGCTGATCGCCTCGATGTATCTCGGTAATGTCGTCGGCCTCGTGCTGGTGCTGACCACTGTGCCGATCTTTGCATCGATCTTGCGTGTGCCCTTCGCCGCGGTCGCGCCGATGATCGTGGTGTCCTGCGCAATCGGCGCCTACGCCATCCAGAACGCGATGTTCGACATCTGGCTGATGCTGGGCTTCGGCGTCGTCGGCTACGTCTTCAAGAAGATCAGCATTCCCTTGGCGCCCTTTACGCTGGCGCTCGTGCTCGGCAACCGCGCCGAGGACGCCTTCCGCCTGTCGATGATCGGCTCAAGTGGCGACCTCAGGGTGTTCTGGTCGAATGGGCTGGTTGGCTCGATTACGACGCTGGCGATCTTACTGCTGTTCTGGCCGCTGATCGATTCCCTGTTCAGCCGCATCCGGCGGGCGCCGCGGCCGAGCCCTGCCTCGGGCTAAAGCATGATCCGGACCCGTAGGGCCGCGTTAGCGCAAAGTGCGACGCGGTTTTCCCCCGCGGCAAACGCGGAACGCGTTTGCGCGGAGATCATGCTCAGACAACAACCCAAAGCGCGATGATGATTCATCCTAATCTCATCGCGCTTTAGTCTTACTGAGTCAGAAATCCACGGACCAAGCTGGGTGAGAATCGCATATTGAAGGAGATTCAACGCGAGATCGAGGATCTGAGATGGGTCGCCGAGGAAAGGGAACCAGCGAGACACGATTTGCGGCGTAC
>NZ_JBANBK010000028.1:0-93860 GCF_053572325.1 Bradyrhizobium sp. UFLA05-112
CGGACCTCCGCCTCAGCCAACCATGCCCGCCGTACGTCACGCCATCGTCGATCTCATCCTTCGGCCGCCGTCTCAACAGTGTCCATACTGCCGAAAAAAAATCCTTGAAAAACACTGGCGCAAACAGATTCTGCCAAAGTAGTGCTAGAATGAATCGTCATCTCGCGGCGCGACCGGCTTGCCGTCGAACGTCGCGCGGGTGCATTGCATCGCCGTAACGGCATCCGCCAGCGCGGATTTCTCCGCCGGTGCCGTCTCCAGCGCGATCGCGATGCTGTCGCCGCCAATCGCCACGTTCGCCTTGAAGCCGAGCAGGGAGGCCGCGAGTGCGAGGTCTTCGACTGCGCAGCCGGGGAAGATGTGAAGCTCGCGATTGCATGGCGCTGCGGTTGACCAACATCAACGTCCGGATTGCCAACGGCTCGACCGCCGGAGAAACTGGCGCGACGTCAAAAGGAGATGAATGGGATGGCGAACGCCAGACTTGCGGAAAGCGCTGATCTCGCCGGCCTGCTCGAGCTCTTTCGCGTCTCGGAGGTCAGCGCCGCGGCCGAGCCGCAGGAACGGGCCCAAGATATCTGGCGGCAGACCCTGTCGCGCGACGACCTCGCCGTGTTCGTGTCGGACACCGACGGCCAAATCGTCGCGACCTGCATGCTCATCACCGCGCCCAACCTGCTGCGCGGCGGCCGCCGGCACGGCTTTCTCGAGAATGTCGCGACACACCCGGAATTTCAGGGGCGCGGACACGGGCGTGCCGTCGTCGCCGCGGCGCTGGAGGCGGCGTGGACCAGGGATTGCCACCACGTGCTCATGCAAAGCGGCCGCGAGGACGCGCGCGTGCATCGTTTCTACGAGCGTTGCGGTTTCGTGCCGGGCCTGCGCGTCGGCTACGTCGCGCGCAGACCCGAGCCCGGCATGATCGACGTCAGATCCGCGCCTCCAGGATCAGGTTGAAGGGCGTCTCGGCGGCACGACGGAAGCGGCTCAAGCCGCCCTCGCGCGCGACCTTGCGCAGCCTTGCCTCGCCGGCCTGAGCACCGAGCGCCATGCCGACCTCCTGATCGAGCGATGCCGGTGTGCAGATCATGGTCGATGCCGCGTAATAGACGCGCCCCACCGGATTGAGGTTGTCTTCGAGGCGATCATTGGCGAACGGCTCGACCAGCATGCAGGTGCCGTCGTTCGCCATGGACTCGCGCACGTGGCTGATGGCGCCGACGGGATCGCCCATGTCGTGCAGGCAGTCGAAGAAGCAGACGAGATCATAGCCTTCGGCCGGATAGGTCTTGGCCGAATGAACGGCGAAGCTGACGCGGTCTCCGAGCTTGGCTTCTGCGGCCGACCGGCGCGCAGCTTCGATCGAGCCTTCGTGATAGTCAAAACCGTAGAAGCGGGAGTTCGGGAAGGCTTCCGCCATCAGCCGTGTCGAGACGCCGTGCCCGCAGCCGACATCGGCGACCTTGGCGCCGCGCTTGAGTTTTTCCACCACGCCCTCGAGCGCGGGCAGCCACTCCTGGACCAGATGATGCCTGTAGCCGGTACGGAAGAAGCGGGCGGTGCCGCAGAACAGGCATTCGCTGCGCCGGTTCCAGCCGACACCCTTGCCGGTCTTGAAGGCGTCCGTAACCTTCGGCTCGTCGAGGAACGTCGCCGCGACGACATCGCCGAATGCGCCTAGGAACACCGGGCTGTCCGCGTCGGCCAGCGCCATCGCCTGCTCCGGCTGCATCGAGAATTTTCCGCTCGCGGAATCGTATTCGATGTAACCGGAGGCCGCCTGGCTCGCCAGCCACTCGCGGATATAGCGCTCCTTCGTTCCGGTCGCGCTCGCGAGTTCGGTGGAGTTCATCGGCCCCTTGGCGGCGAGGGTGCGGTAGAGGCCGAGCTTGTCGCCCAGCAGGACCAGCGATGCATTCATCGCCGCGCCCAGCTCGGTGACCATCTTGCCCATAAAAGCATTCAACCTGTCGGTATCGACTTCCATGACAGCCTCCATGCGGTGTCGGGCATTTACCAGCAGTTGTGCTTTGCCGGACCGCGCACGAGCCATCGGCCGTGATGAGAGCGAGGCTCTCGGAAATCCGCGGGTCCTCTAAGTGGGTCAATCCGGTGCGCAGCTGGTTCAACGTGTCGGCGCACACCTCTCCGCGAGCCCGACGGGAACCGCTGCCTATTTCGGGCGCGGCCTACCGTCGGGCACCCGCCCCGCAATTACCAACCAATGATGCACGATCGCCCATTTGTCGCGTCCGCGCGGATTGAAATCCAGGAGGGGCGACTTGGCACTTTGAAGTTCGAGGAAGAATTCGAGAGTTTTTTTGCGCGCGGATCGATAGCGCGGCAATCGTTGCCTCGCGATCCAGCGATCCCATTCCCGGACAATCAGGAATTGTCGTCTTGTCCATTGAGCCATCGCAGCCCGCTTGCGTACGGATCAAGGTCGCGCTGGAGGTCAGATGACGGAAGCGGCGGGCGGTCAAGCCCTGGTTCAATGGGATGTGTTTGCTGTCGAGCGCTCAACTCAGAGGGGCCGGCGGCTGCATCGTCTCGCAATGCGTTGAACACCTGGGCGGCCATTGCGCTTAGCTTGGTCAGGCTCCTTTCGATGTCGCTGTGCATCCGAGCGAGTTCACGGGATCGCTGATATTTGCTGAACTGAATAATTTGAGCCGACATGGCAATGCTCCGGCGGTATGTCTTGCCAGAGTAGTCGCCGGTAGGCGGATTTTCCTATCTGCCAATTCAGGTGGCAGGCGCATTCTTTTGGGTGGCAATCACATGTGCCATCGATGAGCGCAGCCGTTCCCGTTGGCGGGACGTTTCGCCTCGAATTGGGGAAGCTGACGACGAAGCCGACTTAATCGGCCGGGGTCATATACCGGCCATAAAGTACGTCTCGTCGCCGCCTGTATGTCTTCGAGATAGCCCGCATCGCGACGATGCAAATGACAGAACAAGCGATTTCAATGATCACTTGAGTCGTTCCGTATGAAAAAGAAACAGGTAATAATTGCGGACATTAGCAGATTCTGGACTGGCTGGGGCGGGCAGACCGGCCAGTTTCAAAGCAAGGACCGATTTTTTCTGAGCGTGCGACATTTTTGTCGCAATTGCGGGAGAACCAGCGGCCACGTCGCCCAGGTCTCAAGACAAGGCGGCCACCAGCGGGCGTTGCAGGTGTCTTGCCATCAGCTCCGCTGCCTCGGCATAGCGCCGCGCTTCCAGGAGGTCGAGCAGGCGCAAATGCTCACGCACGTGCCGGCGCATGCCGTCGCGGTCGGCGAAGCTGCGATAGGCGAACAGGCGCCTGATCGAGTTCACACGCTTGAGCGCTTCGATGAAGAACGGATTACCGGCTCCGCGGATGATCTCTTCATGAAACTCGCAGCCGGAGTGATAGATTTCGCCGATCGTCATCTTCTCGAGCTCACCTTCCAGGACGCGCAGCTGACGCTCGCGCAACCGTGCGATCACCTCCTGAGGTAGCATGAAGTGGGGCTGCGCGATCGCCGCGGGCTCGATCACCGCGCGAAACGCCATCGCCTTGGCCTGTGCTTCGGGGCTGGAGATCGTCTCCGCAAAGCGCCAGCCATAGCCCGGCAGGCGCGCGATCCAGCCCTCGGCCGCGATACGGTCGAGCAGCCGCTGCAGCTCGGCCCGGCTCAGATCATAACGGCGCATCAGCTCCGCCTCGGTGACATCAGCCGGCAGCCGGCTCGCGAGCACGTCGCCCGCAATCGTCGCATAGACGTGTTCGCTGCGCCTGACTGCCGCGAGGGCCGGTTGGGCTGCGCCGCTGGTCGGATTCTTCGCCAGCACGAAGCCGCGATGCGGCTCACCGCGCGCCAGCCCTGCCGCCTCAAGAGCCTTGAGGCCAAGCCGGATCGGCGCGCGCGAAAGGTCCAGCGCATCCGCAAGTCTTTGTTCGATCAAGCGATCGCCGGCCTTCATGCCTTCGCGCCGGGCGAGCGCCATGATCAGGCCGGCGAGGTGCTCGGCGCGCTCGGAACCGCCGTTCCTGGTGGCGCGCAGTCGGGAACTATCGGACGTGGTCATTGCAGCGCACGCAAGGTTTAGGCTTGACAGACTGTCCCATGGATTGTTCTTTTATGCAACAATATACAATCAAGCAGGGAGAGCCCGATGGCGCGCGCGCCGGATGTCCATATTTGCGAGGTCGCTCCCCGCGATGGCCTGCAGAATCTCGACATCTTCGTTCCCACCGAAGCCAAATGCACGCTGATCGACACGATCGTTGCCGCCGGTGTGCGCGAGATCGATGCCGGATCCTTCGTGCCGCCAAAGGTCGTGCCGCAATTCGCCGACGTCGATGCGGTGATGGCGCATGCGCTCACGCACAACACGGCGACCATCGGCGCGCTGGTGCCAAATCCGAAGGGCGCCGAGCGCGCCATCTCCGCCGGCGTCAACGCCGTCTATTTCGTCATCTCGGCAAGTGAGACGCACAATCGCGCCAATGTGCGCCGCTCGGTCGAAGAGCAGCTCGAGGGATTTCGCGCGGTCCGAGCCGCGGTCGATGCCCGGCCGGTGGACCAGCGGCCGCAACTGATGGGCGCGATCTCCACCTCCTTCGGCTGCTCCCTGGAAGGCGAGGTCAGCGAAGCGGCCGTGTGCCGGGTCGCGCGCGCCTTTGCCGAAGCCCGCGCCGACGAGATCGGGCTTGCCGATACCGTCGGCTACGCGACCCCCAAACTGATCAGGCAGATCGTCGAAGCTGTCAGGCGCGAGGTCGGATCGCAGATGACGCTGCGGCTGCATCTGCACGACACGCTCGGTGCCGGCCTTGCCAATGCCGTCGCAGGCCTCGAGGCGGGGATTCGCCGTTTCGATGCGGCGGTATCCGGGCTCGGTGGCTGCCCCTTTGCCCCGGGCGCGCGCGGCAACATCGTCACCGAGGATCTCGTGTTCATGCTGGAGCGGATGGGCCTTTCCACCGGCATCGACCTCGATCGCCTGATGCAAACGCGCGAGATTCTCGCCCGCCATATCCCGGCGAAACATCTGACGGGGCATCTGCACGAGGCGGGCATCCCCAAGGTGCTGCGGAGGGCGGCATGACGGTTTCTATGCGCGAGACCGCACCGGAGCTTCGTCCGCTGGCCGGCGTTCGCGTCATCGAGTTCAGCCAGATGGTGATGGGGCCGAGCTGCGGGCTGATCCTCGCCGATCTCGGCGCCGACGTGATCAAGGTCGAGCCGCCCAAGGGCGACCGCACCCGCTATTTCAAGGGCCCCGCCGCCGGCTTCTTCGCCACCTACAGTCGCAACAAGCGCAGCATCGCGCTGGACACGTCGACCGCGGAAGGCCAGAACATCGCGCGCAAGCTGATCGAGAGCAGCGATGTCCTGATCGAGAATTTCCGGCCGGGCCTGTTGAAGCGCATCGGCCTCGACTACGAGAGCGTCGCCGCGTTTGCGCCCCGCCTGATCTATTGCTCGCTCAAAGGCTATCTTCCCGGCCCTTACGAAAACCGCCTCGCCCTCGACGAGGTCGTGCAGATGATGGGCGGCCTTGCCTACATGACCGGCCTGCCGGACCGGCCGATGCGCGCCGGCGCCTCGGTCAACGACATCATGGGCGGTATGTTCGGCGTGATCGCGATCCAGGCGGCGCTCGCCGAGCGGCAGCGCACCGGCCGCGGTCGTTACATCCAGAGCGCATTGTACGAGAACAACGTGTTCCTGATGGCGCAGGCCATGATGTGCGAGGTGGTCAGCGGCCAGCCGTCGATCCCCTATTCGATCAAGGACAGCCCGTGGCCGGTCTACGACCTCTTCGACACCAAAGACGGCTCAAAACTGTTCGTCACCATCGTCGGCGAAGAGCAATGGGAGGCGTTCTGCCGCGCCTTCGATTGCGAAGCCTGGCTTGCCGATCCGCGCTTTGCGACGAGCAACGATCGTGTCGACCATCGCGGCTGGCTGATCCCGGAGATCGCGAAGATCTTCAAGCAATGGGACAAGGCCGATCTCGCCGCGCGCCTCGAGCAGCTCGATCTGCCCTACGCGCCGGTGAACAAGCCCGGCGATCTCTTCGATGACCCGCATCTCAACCAGTCGGGTGGGCTGACCGACATTCACTTGCCTGACGGCGGCGAGGCAAAGACGCCGCTGTTGCCGATCTCCATGGACGGCCGGCGCCTGCCCAACCGTTACGATCCGCCCCAGATCGGCGAGCAGACGAGCGAGATCCTGAGCGAGATCGGCCTTTCCCCGAACGAAATCGAAGCGCTGCGACAAGCAGGGACGATCAAAGCCGCGCCGTCCTGACGCTTGGCGCGATCAAAGAGAACACAGGGAGGAGCACATGACCATTACCAGGCGCCAGGCGCTGATCGCGGGCTCCGCATTGGCCGGCGCATCGCTGCTGCCGGGACGATTGCGCGCGGAGGGCAAGCAGGTCTCGCTCGCGTTCGGACCGGTATCGCCGGTCTACGCCATCGGCATGATCGCGGAGCTGAAGGGGTACTTCAGAGACGAAGGGCTCGATTCGAAGCTCGTGACCGGCAACGCCGGCACGTTCGGCCGCCAGACGCTGGCGGCGGGACAGGCGCTGTTCGCGCATGGCGATGCCAGCCATCCGCTTCAGCTCAGCGCGCGCGGCAAACCCTGCAAGATCCTGCTCGCGACCGAGATGGTGTGTTCCTACGCCAACATCATGGTCCGGCAGGACCTCTACGAGAGTGGCATCAACTCGGTCGAAAAGCTCGCGGACTACAAGCGCGCGGACGGCGCCAAGCCGATCGTCGCCGCCACCGCGATCGGCTCGGGCACCTGGGTGTTCGGCACCTACGTGTTCGAGGCGCGCGGACTCGGCGACAGGGTCAACTGGGTTGCGGGCGGCGGACCCAACACGATGTTCCCCTCGCTCCAGACCAAGCAGTTCGACGCCATCATGGCGCCGCCGAGCTGGATCGTCGAGGTCGAGAAGAAGGGTTTTGGCAGGACCATCTACGACACGTCGAAGCCCGGCGTGTTCGAGAAAGATTTCGGCGGCACGCTGCCCGTGCTCGTGATCTATACGCTCCAGGACACGGTCGAGCAGGACAAGGCGATGGTGCAGGCCTATGTCAACGCGGTCTACCGCGCGATGGCCTTCGTGAAGGCGACGCCGCTCGCGGATGTGCAGGCGCTGGTCACGCCGAAATATTTCTCCGGCATCGACCCCGATGCAATCAGCGCCGAGCTCGGCTTCGACAAGTCGACCTGGGCCTATGACGGCAGCATCGACAAGACCTCGTTCGAGCGCGGCGCCAAGCCCTGGTACCGCAAGGGTACCGACATTCCCGAGACCAAGTACGCGGATGTCGTCGATATGAGCTTCCTTGAGTCAGCCAGGGCGAAATACAAATGATGGCCGCACCCAGCCCGGGCCTCGCGCGCGCGAGAGACGACGATGATAGGGCAGGGGCGCGTACGCGCATCGCCGTGCAGGGTCTCGCCAAACGCTTCAGCGCGTCCGGTCGCGAGTTCGTGGCGGTCGATGATGTGTCGTTCGAGGTCAGGCAGGGCGAATTCGTAGCACTGCTCGGCCCATCCGGCTGCGGCAAGAGCACTATCCTTAACATGGTCGCGGGACTGTTGCCGCGCTCGGGCGGACGCATCCTCATCAACGACGACACTGTCGAGACCGGCAAGGTCAACCCCAGGGTCGGCTATGTCTTCCAGCGCGACACGCTCTTTCCCTGGCGGACCGTGGAGCAGAACATCGGCTACGGGTTGGAGATCGCGGGGTTGCCCAAGACCGAGCGTGCCCGGCGCGTGGCTTCGGCGGTCGAGAAGGCCGGGCTCACAGGTTTTGCGCAGAGCTTTCCGCGCATGCTGTCCGGCGGCATGCGCCAGCGCGTCGCCTTGATGCGGACGCTGATTCTGGAGCCCGAAATCCTGCTGATGGACGAACCGTTCGGTGCGCTCGACACCCACACCAAGCTCGAGATGCATAAGACCCTGCTGGAGATCTGGGAGCGCGAGCGGCAGACCGTGTTGTTCGTGACGCACGATCTCGGCGAGGCGCTGACGCTCGCAAGCCGCATCATCCTGCTCTCGGCGCGGCCCGGGCGGCTCAAGGAGGATTTCGACGTCGCCATCCCGCGGCCGCGCGATCCCGTGGCCGTGCGCGAGAGCGCCGAATTCGGCCGCCTCTATTCCCACATCTGGCATTCGCTCGGCGAAGAATTCCGCCGCACCAGGGTTGACTGACCATGGCCAAAAGCCGCATTGCGATCCTGTTCTGGCAACTGGCCATTCTCGCCGCTGTGCTCGTCATCTGGCAGTGGGGCTTTGAATGGAGCAAGGCGCTGCTGCCGAAGGCTTACGTGCCAAAAATCCTAGATCCCTATTTCGTCGCCAAGCCGTCGCTGATCTGGCAGAGCTTCCTGCGGCTTGGCTGCTTTGCCGATGCCGACGGCTTTGCTGCCTGCATCAGGGGCAACGACAATAATTTATGGCTTGCCACGCTGGTCACGCTGAAGAACACCTGGTGGGGATTCTTGTTCGGATCGGCGAGCGGGATCGCCGCCGGTCTGATCCTCGGCCGTTCCGATTTCCTGGCCCGCGTGTTCGGCCCCTACGTCGTGGCGCTCAACTCGATTCCGCGCATCGCACTGGTGCCGCTCGTCATCCTGATCTTCGGCCTCGGCGATCTCTCGAAGATCGCGACTGCCTGGCTCGTCGTGTTCTTCGTGGTGTTCTTCAACACATTCGAGGGAACGCGCGCGGTCGATCGCGACCAGATCGCAGCCGCCCGTCTGCTCGGCGCCAGCGAATTCACCGTGCTGCGCACCGTCGTGATCCCGTCCGCGCTCGCCTGGGTGTTCGCTTCGCTCCTGCCGGCGGTGTCTTTTGCGCTGATCGGCGTCATCGTCGGCGAGTTCATCGGTGCCGAACGCGGGCTCGGCAAGCTCATCATCGAAGCCGAGGCACGCGCCAACGCCAGCGAGATGATGGTCGCCATCTTCGTCATGATGTTCGTCGGAATTTTGCTCGCGCTCGCCGTGCGCTCGCTGCAATCCTACCTGCTGCGCTGGCAGCCGCAATTCGAGCAGTCGGCGTAGAGGCCAGGTAGGATCCGGCGGCAGGCGGCTCTTATCGCGTCACCGGCTGAACCGCGCCACCAGCTCGACATGCGGCGTGTGGCGAAACTGGTCGACCGGCACCACGGTCTCGAGCTTGTAGCCGCCGTCGATCAGGAGGCGCGCGTCGCGGGCGAAGGTTGCGACGTTGCAGGATACGGCGACCACGACCGGCACCTTGCTAGCGGCGAGTTTCAGCGCCTGCGCCTGCGCACCCTGGCGTGGCGGGTCGAACACGACGGCGTCGAACTCGCGCAGCTCCTGCGGCACCAGCGGGCGGCGGAACAGGTCGCGCGGCGCGGACGTGATCGGTTTCAGGCCCGGAGTGCGCGCAGCTTTCGCGAGCGCTGCGACGGCGCCGGCGTCGCTGTCATAGGCCGTGACGCGCGCCTTTTCCGCAAGTCTCAGGGCAAATGGACCGACGCCGCAGAAGAGATCGGCGATCTCCTTGGCCTTGCCGACGCGCTCGCTCACCAGCGCGGCCAGCGTCTCTTCGCCGGCCACGGTTGCCTGGAGGAAAGAGCCCGGCGGCAGCGTCACCTCTGCGCGGCCCATGCGCAGCGTCGGCGGCAGCCGTTGCAGCACGAGCTCGCCGTGCCGCGTCAGCCGCGCGAGCCGATGCTGCTCCGCGACGCCTGAGAGCGCCGTGATCATCGCCGCCGGCAGCGGACCTGAACCGCGCACGTCGACGTCGAGGCCGTTCTCGGTCGCGGTGACCTGGATGTCGAGCGGCTTGGTCACCGCCATTTTCGACGTCAGCGGCTCGGCGACTGCCCAGGCCGCGTCGAGCGCGCCTTCGAGCGCCGGATCGAGGATCGGACAACGATGGATCGGGATGACGTCGTGCGAGCTCGTTGCGGCAAAGCCCACCTTCAGGATCTCATGCGTGCCGAGCCGGCCATGCAGCGTGATCCGCCGCCGGCCCGCGCCATGCGCGTCGACCGGCGGCGCCACCTCGCACGCGACGCCGGCCTGTGCCAGCGTCTCGACCACGATGTTGCGCTTCCAGGCTTGGTACGGCGCGGCCGCCCAGTGCTGGATCGCGCAGCCGCCGCAGACGCCGAAATGCGGACAGAACGGCGCGATGCGCTCGGGGCTTGCCACATCGACCGCGAGCAGCTTGCGGCGGTCCGGATGATGGCCCGGAACATGCTCGACCTCGACGGTCTCGCCGCCGAGCGCATAGGGCACGTAGATCGCCTCACGATCATCGAGACAGACGCCATCACCGCGGTGGCCGACGTGATCGATTGCCAGACGCTCAACCACGGCGCGCGCCCAGGAAGAATTCGATGTTGCCATCGCCGCCCGTGATCGGCGACGGGAACACCTCGATGTCGGTGCAGCCGAGCGAGGCGGCGAAGGCCGCGATGTCGTCGCAGATCTTCTGATGCACGGCGGCGTCGCGGATGATCCCCTTCTTGTTGTGCTTCCGCTCGGCCTCGAATTGCGGCTTGATCAGCGCGAGCAGGCTCATCGGCGCCGCCGCCAGCGACAGCGCCACCGGCAGCACCGTCTTCAGCGAGATGAAGCTGACGTCGATGACGACGATGTCGGGCCGCGCCGGCAGGCGCTTGCCTTCGTAAGAGCGGATGTCGGTTTCCTCCATCGAGACAATCTTGGGATGACCGCGCAGCGACGGATGCAACTGCTCGCGCCCGACGTCGATTGCAAAGACGAGGCTCGCGCCGTTCGCCAGCAGCACCTCGGTGAAGCCGCCGGTGGAGGCGCCGACGTCGAGGCAGACATGGTCCTCGATCTCGATGGGATAGCGCTCCAGCGCACCGGCGAGCTTGACGCCGCCGCGCGAGACATAAGGATGCGCCGGCTCGGCCTTAAGCACTGCGTCCTCCGCGATGGTCTCGGAGGGCTTTGCGACGGGCTTGTCGTTGGCGGTGACGAGCCCGGCCTCGATCGCCGCGCGCGCCCGCGCCCGGCTCTCGAACAGGCCGCGTTCGACCAGCAGAACATCCGCGCGCTTGCGGGGAGGGGACATCAGGCTCTCCGGGACCGGCTGAAGCGCTTATGTAGAGATAAGTCGCGCGGCCGCCATCCGGACGCAAGTCTCGAACGCGGCGAGATCGTGCCAGACGTCGATGGGTATCTCGGCCGGCGTTACCAGCGGGCAGCCGTGCAGCTCCAGCGCGTGGACCATCATGAGATTGTCGACGAGGCCAAAATCCTCGATCGTCAGTCCTTGCGCATCAACCAGGCGGCCGTCCTCGGTGGTGATATCCATGAAGCGGCCGACGCGGTCGGCATAGAGGGCGGGATCGTTGGAGTAGGCGAGGCACAGCTTGCCGTGGCCGGCCATGTAGCCGAGCTCGTAGACGGTGCCGGGATCGGCCCCGGCGCCGCGGAAGGGAGTGAGATTGGCGATGATGGCGTCGGCCGCATCCATCATCGCCTCGTTGGCGGCGAAGATCCGCCGCGAGGCATCGGGCGCGGCGAGGTCGACTGCGTTGTCGAGAGGATAGAGTCCGACGAGTCCATGCGCCGCGCAGATCGCGGCCTTCCGTCGGCCGATCTCAACCGCATCCGGCAGGAACACGTCGGGGCCTGCCAGATAGATTTTCATGGAGCCAAAGCCGGAAAAATTCTGGATCAAGGTACGAGCCGCAGCGCGTGCTCTGCTCCCTCCCCCGCCTGCGGGGGAGGGTTGGGGAGAGGGTGATTCCGCAATCGAGAACCCCCTAGAGGAGAGAGCCCTCACCCGGATCGCTTCGCGATCCGACCTCTCCCGCAAGCGGGAGAGGTAAGAGGCAGTGCCCGCGCAACAATCAGGCGAGCTTGACCGTCTCGGTCTTCACATCCTTGCCGAGCGCCTCGAATACCTTGGCGACGATGCCCTTGGCGTCGAGACCGGCGCGGCCGTACATCGCGGCCGGCGTGTCATGGTCGAGGAACGCGTCGGGCAGCACCATCGTGCGGAACCGCACGGCGCCACTGTCGAGAACGCCCTGGTCGGTCAGGAACTGCGCGACATGCGAGCCGAAGCCGCCGACCGAGCCTTCCTCGATCGTGATCAGGATCTCATGCTCGCGGGCGAGCTTGAGCACCAGGTCGGTGTCGAGCGGCTTCATGAAGCGCGCATCCGCGATCGTGGTGGAAAGGCCATGCGCGGCGAGCTCGTCGGCCGCCTTCTCGCACTCCGCAAGGCGGGTGCCAAAGGAGAGCAGGGCGATCTTGCTGCCCTGGCGCACGACGCGACCCTTGCCGATCTCGAGGGGAATGCCGACCTCGGGCATCTCGACGCCGCGGCCTTCGCCGCGCGGATAGCGCAAAGCGCTCGGACGGTCGTTGATCGCGACCTGGGTCGCGACCATGTGCACCATTTCAGCCTCGTCCGCGGCCGCCATGATCACCATGTTCGGCAGGCAGCCGAGATAGGCGTTGTCGAACGAGCCCGCATGCGTCGCGCCGTCGGCGCCGACGAGGCCGGCGCGATCGATGGCGAAGCGCACGGGCAGGCTCTGGATCGCGACGTCATGCACGACCTGGTCGTAACCACGCTGGAGGAAGGTCGAGTAGATCGCGCAGAACGGCTTGTAGCCTTCTGTGGCGAGGCCTGCGGCAAACGTCACGGCGTGCTGCTCGGCGATGCCGACGTCGAAGGTGCGGTCGGGGAATGCCTTGTTGAAGATGTCGACGCCGGTGCCCGACGGCATCGCCGCGGTGATGGCGACGATCTTCTCGTCCTTCTGCGCTTCCTTGACGAGGCTCTGGCCGAACACGTTCTGGTAGGCCGGCGCATTCGGCTTGGCCTTGACCTGCGTGCCGGTCGCGACGTCGAACTTGACCACTGCGTGGTATTTGTCGGCGGAGGCTTCTGCCGGGCCGTAGCCCTTGCCCTTCTGGGTCACGACGTGGACCAGGATCGGGCCGGTCTCCATGTCGCGCACGTTCTTCAGCACGGGTAGCAGATGGTCGAGATTGTGGCCGTCGATCGGGCCGACGTAATAGAAGCCGAGCTCCTCGAACAGCGTGCCGCCGTCCATCATGAAGCCACGGGAGTATTCCTCGACGCGGTTGGCGCGGTTGGCAATGATCTTGGGCAGGCGCTTGTTGATCTGCTTGGCCGCCTCGCGCAGCGTGCGGTAGGTCTTGCCGGAGTAGAGCCGCGACAGATACGCGCTCATCGCGCCGACCGGCGGGGCGATCGACATGTCGTTGTCGTTGAGGATGACGATCAGGCGGGAGTTCATCGCGCCCGCATTGTTCATGGCCTCATAGGCCATGCCGGCGGACATCGCGCCGTCGCCGATCACGGCGATCACGTTGTTCTTCCCGCCGGAGAGGTCGCGCGCGACCGCCATGCCGAGGCCGGCCGAGATCGAGGTCGAGGAGTGCGCCGCGCCGAACGGATCGTAGTCGCTCTCGCTGCGCTTGGTGAAGCCGGAGAGGCCGCCGCCGGTGCGCAAGGTGCGGATGCGGTCGCGCCGCCCGGTCAGGATCTTGTGCGGATAGGCCTGGTGGCCGACGTCCCAGATCAGCCGGTCGCGCGGCGTATCGAAGATGTAATGGATCGCGGTGGTGAGCTCGACGACGCCGAGGCCCGCTCCGAAATGACCGCCGGTCACGGAAACGGCGTCGATGGTCTCCTGCCGCAGCTCGTCGGCAACCTGGCGGACCTGCTCGATCTTGAGCTTGCGCAGATCATCCGGCGTCCGGATGGTGTCGAGAAGCGGCGTCTTGCTGTATGCGTTCACGGCGATTTCCAATTTTAAGGGCCGGACGACCGTCCGGCGCGAGATGGGTATGCATAATATTGGCGCAGCGCGAGCCCTGACTGTCGGAGCCAACTGCGCGGGGCAAAGCCCCTTCTTCAAGCTTAAGTGAGCCTAAGTGCGCTCCGGTTCAGTTCAGTGATCTTTGTCACCCAGCTCGGCGTCACCCGTCCCAGCCAATTTCATTAGCGATTTGAAGCGCTTGCCGTCAGCAATACTTGCTCACGAAAGGCTCGCAAATAGCCATAGTCCGCGAAGCTTTACACCAAAGCTGCCGCCAAAGCCAACCCGTAAGGCCCGTGGACAGGGTATGCACTTGCAAGCCTTGGGCCGGTTTGGTTAACCCCGGCTCCGGGCCGGAGGTTCCATTTTGCCGAGTTCCTCGGCAGAAATTTGACCGCGGGGACGGGAACTTTCCAGCTCCAGCCGCCGCCAGGCAAACTCGCGGGCCGGGGCGTCCCCTACCGCAACCGCAAGCGCCGCGTCCGGCATGGCCATCCGTTCCCGCAAGGGAACCGGGCCACACACGATCATGAAGAAGTCGTAGGCGTGCGGCCGCTCATTGGCCATCACGAACTGGAAATGGACGCGGAAGAACTGCCAGCGGAACAATTTGTAGTGCTCCGGTGCGATGATCTCGCGGAAGCGCACCGGTACGATGGCGGCGGGATTGCATCGTGCCGCGCCGACGTCGATGCCGTGGCCCGCGATCGGATCGAACTGGAAGAAGTTCATCACGTCCTTGCGGGCCTGGCAGTCGATCCACTCGACCGAGGGTTCGACCGCGAGCTCGCGCAAGCGGTCGCGGAAATCCTGTGCCGCAGCGTGATAGCCGACGACCGGACAATTGCCGCCGACCGTGAGCAGCATGACGCGGGCGCCGCGCTGTCCGAGCACAGGATCAAGCTTGAGCGCGCGCGCCAGGATCTCGATGGCGAGGAACGAGCCCGAGGAGTGGCCGACCAGCACGATCTCCTCTGCGCGCGTGGTGCGCGCGACCTTGCACAGATGCTCCGCGAAGCGGTCGATGCGCCGGTCCCATTCCGGCTGGCGGCGATGGGCGAATTCCCAGGTCCAGATGTGGTCGCGCAGGAGATAGAGCACATAGGTCCTCTCCTCCGTGTATCTCAGCATGGTGCCGAGCAGCGCCACGAATAGTGCGGCGGCCGCGAGCAGGCTGAAGGGATCTGGGATGCCGAATGCATCCAGCCCTTTGCGGAACAACCATGCGACGCCGGCCGCGCACAGCGCTTGCACGAGCAGCACCAGATAGGGATAGCTGACGAAGGTCGCGAATCGCCAATTCGCCTTGGCGAAGCGCGCGATGGTGCCGCCGAATACGAGCTGGCAGTAGACCCAGAGCGCGGCGAAGACGGTCTTGCGGATCGGCTGGGCGAGGTCGCGCTTGATGTAATCCTCAAAGCGCAGGAAATCGTAGGCCGTGCGGGTCTGCCAGTCGTCAGCGCGGGTCTCGATGCTCCAGGACGCGATCTCGCCTTCGCTCAGATCCTGCGGCCGGCTGATCGTGGTCTTGAGCTGGTAGAGCCGGTCGAACTTGCGCAGCTCGGTGCGGAACATGCGATAATATCGCGCGAGCCCGCGCGGATCGTAGCCCTGCACATAGATGATATGGCGGTTCTGAACGCGCACTGACTCTGTGATCCCGCAAGCCGGCCTTGGGCCCCGACAGGAGCCCAGCCTCTCCCCGATTGACATGCTTTTTTTTCGACGAAAACCGTCGATATTCGTCCGGACCATTGGTCCGGACCGCATTGTCTGCCCGGGACTATAGCAGTCCGTGGGACAGGCCAAGAGCTATTTGCAGCCTGGCTGCGCGGCCTTCGGGCGCATTCCCTGAATGTTCTGAATGGCTTGGGGTATCGGGGGAAGGATGGCTACTGAACGTCGAGGGGTGCGGTGCCGCTCGCCTGGCCGCTGGCGTCCGTTGTGATCTTGTCAACGCGGGCCTCGGCCTGGCGCAAGAGCTCCTCGCAGCGGCGCTTCAAGGCCTCGCCGCGCTCATAGATCGCCACCGATTCTTCCAGCGGCACCTTGCCCTCCTCGAGCCGCTTCACGATCGTCTCGAGTTCCTCGATCGCGCGCTCAAAGGTCAGCCTGGTGACGTCGATTTGGGTATTTTCGGCCATATCCGTATCCGATTGCCCGCCCTTCGCTAGGTTACGAAGCAATATTTTGCGGGCGCAATGTGGCGGGTGTCGTCAGGCGCCCATCAGGGCGCCGACATGCGCCGTAACAGATTCTTTCAGTCCTTGCAGGTCATAGCCACCTTCGAGCACCGAAACAACGCGCCCGCCCGCGGTCTTGTCGGCGAGGTCCATCAGCTTCCGTGTCACCCAGGCGTAGTCCTCGCCGCGCAGGTTCAGCGAGGCCAGCGGATCGCGGTAATGCGCGTCGAACCCCGCGGAGATGATGAGGAGCTCGGGGCTGAACTTGGTGAGCTGCGGGAGGATCAAATTCTCGAAGGCGTCGCGGAATTCAGGGCCGCCATCCTCGGAGGCGAGCGGCGCGTTGACGATGGTGTCGTGATCGCCGCGCTCGGAGCGCGCGCCCGTGCCTGGAAACAGCGGCATCTGATGGGTCGAGCAGTACATCACGGTCGGATCCGACCAGAAGATGTCCTGTGTGCCGTTGCCGTGGTGCACGTCGAAATCGACGATGGCCGCGCGCTTGATCCCGTATTTGCGCTGCGCGTGGCGCGCCGCGATCGCGACATTGTCGAAGAAGCAGAAGCCCATCGGCTTGCCGATCTCGGCATGATGTCCGGGCGGGCGCACGGCGACGAAGGCGTTGCGATGCTCGCCTGCCATCACAGCCTCGGTGGCGGCGACGGCGCCGCCGACCCCGCGCATGACTGCTTCCCAGGTGCCCGGCGACATCGAGGTGTCGCCGTCGATATAGACTTGGCCGCTGGTCGGCGCGATGTGGCGCAGCTCGGTGACGTAGTGCTCGTTGTGGCAGAGCGTGACGAGGTCGAGATTGCCCTCCGGCGCCTGGTCCCGTACCAGGAACTGGAAGCGTTCGTGCGACAGCGCTTCCTCCACCGCGCGCAGGCGGTCCGGCCGCTCAGGATGGCCCTGCGGCGTAACGTGGTCGAGGCAGGCCTTGTGGGAGAGAAGAAGCGTGCTCATCAGGTCGGGCTCACTGCGAACGGGCTTTTGACCTCGCTTGGCGCATCCGGCGCCAAAAGGCAATGCAAAACGCAATGTAGGCGTTTGGCCTGGAATGGCAAAGGTGGTCCCGTTCCGGGCCGTTTGATCTGGATCAATTGACGCGCAGGATGCGGCTCAGTGGCAGCGGGCCGATCGGGCCGTGCGTCCTGAAGAAGGCAAATAGCGCATCTGCATCGTAGCCGCCATATTGCGGCGAGGCGCCTTGCTTGGCGGCGGTAAAGCCGTCGCCGCCGACGGCGAGATAGTCGTTGAGGGTGACGCGGTAGCTCGAGGCCGGATCCATCGGCTTGCCGTCGAGCGTCATCTTGTCGGCCATCACGCGCTCACCGAACGGCTTCGAGGCGTCCCAGACGTAGCTGAAGCCGTTCGACACCTGGAGGATCCGCGGACGCTTCGGATCGAGCCATTGCTGCTCCAGCATCTCCTTGAGCTGGCTGCCCGTGAGCGTCAGGGTGACGAGGCGGTTGCGGAACGGCTGGCTCGCGAACACGTCGCCAAAGGACACCGCGCCGTTCTCCTTCGGCACGATGTCGGTGCGGATGCCGCCGGGATTGGTGACGGCGATGAGGGCGCCGCCGTCCTTCGCATCCTTCGTCGCCGCCAATTGCGCATCGGCGATGACGTCACCGAGCGCGCTCTCGCCGGCGTCGTTGGGCACGCGCGAGAGCGTCTGTGTCACCGATCCCGCCGGACGGTTGGCGATGGGGGAAGCGAGCTTGTCGTAGGCCTCGATCAGCGCGGTCTGATCGGGATCCTTGGCGAGCGAGGCGTTCGCGACGATCACGTTCTCGGCTTTCGCGCTGACGATGTCGCGCGTGGCGGAATCGAGCGTGACGTCGATCGCCGTGACGAGCGTGCCGTATTTGTCGCCGCTGGTGACGAGCCGGCCGTCGATGTTGCAGACATAGGCACGGTGGGTGTGGCCGCTGACGACGACGTCGACCGCGCGGTCGAATTTCTTGACGATGTCGACGATCGGCCCTGAAATGCCCGGGCATTCATTGTAGTCGCCGGTCGGCTCGCCGCCTTCGTGGATCAGGACCACGATCGCCTCGACGCCGCGCGCCCTCAGTTGCGGAACGAGCGCATTCACCGTCTCGGCCTCGTCGCGGAATTCGAGCCCGGCAATGCCCTTTGGCGAGACGATACCGGCGGTGCCCTTGAGCGTCAGCCCGATGAAGGCGACGGGGATGCCGTCGAACTCCCTGATCTCATAGGGCGGCAGGATGCTCTTGCCGGTCGCGGTCTCGATGGTGGAGGCCGCCAGATAATGGAATTTGGCACCCGTGAAGGGATGCGGCCCCTGGCATCCGTCCTCCGGATGGCAGCCGCCGTTCTGCATCCTGAGCAGCTCGGCCTTTCCCTCGTCGAACTCGTGATTGCCGACCGAGGTGATCGCAAGCCCCATCATCGACAGCGACTCGACCGACGGCTCGTCGTGAAACATCGCCGACAAAAACGGGCTCGCCCCGATGAGGTCTCCGGCCGCGACGAAGATCGTGTTCTTGCGGCCCTCGCGAAGCTGCCTGACCAGCGTCGCCATGTATTCGGCGCCGCCCGCCGCGACCGTCACCTTCTTCGTCTTGTCCTCGGGATCGCCGATGCGGATGCCGCCCGGCGGCGGCCTTAGATTGCCGTGGAAGTCGTTGATCGCGAGGATGCGCAGTTCGACCGATGCCGAGCCCTGGGCAAGAACGGGCAGGGCGCAGCCGAGCGCGAAGGCGAGAGTGGCTGGGATCAGGCGAAGCAGATGTCGCATGGAACGAGCCTAGACGTTCCGCGGGAAGATTTCACGAAGCTTGTTGCTCTCTTCCTTCTCTCATTGCGGAGGAGGTGGCAGCTTGCGCTCCTCTAATGCCTCTTTCTCGCGAAGAATGCCCTGAACGAAGCGATCGCTTCCTTCGAGCGTATTCGCTCGCCGAAGAGATGACTTTCCTGGTCGATGCGGCGTGTCAGCTCCTCCGGCGGCAGGCGCAGCAATTTGCGCGAGATCGCGACCGCATCTGCCGGCAGTCTGCAAATCTCCCGCCCCACCTTCTTGGCTTCCGCCTCGGTATGTCCGGGCGAGACCACGACATTGACGAATCCCGCCGACCGGGCGTCCTCTGCGTCGAAGGTCCGCCCCATCACCAGCATTGCGAACGCGCGCTGATAGCCCATGGTGCGCGGCATCAAGAGGGTGGACGCGCCCTCCGGGATCAGTCCGAGCGGGACGAACGGCGTCCTGAAGGTCGCAGCGGTCGATGCGAGCACATAGTCGCAATGGAACAGCATGGTCGTGCCGATGCCGATCGCAACGCCGTCGACGGCAGCGATGATCGGCTTCACATTGTGGGCGAGCGAATAGAGCAGCTTGATGGAGTTGGAGGCTCGCGGCGTCTCGGGGCTCGCCGTGGCATCGGCCAGGAACTCCTCGAGGTCGTTGCCGGCGCTGAACGCGCCGGAGCCGCCGGTGATGATGAGGCAACGGATGTCCGGGTTGTTCTGTGCCGTGTCGATCGCCTGGCCGATGTCGCGGTACATGGCTTGCGTGACTGCGTTCCTCTTGTCCGGCCGGCGCAGCGTGATCACGCGCATCGCGCCTTCATGCGTCACAACGATCTGGCCGGCCATGCTTCCCAGTCCCCAATAGCGGCCCACAGCACCGTTGCCGCTAGCCCATCGTTTTGCTGTCAGCCTACATCATCTTGCGGAGTTGCCAAACCTGGGGTTGCCGTTTTCAACGGGGCTGTGCATGCCACCGCCGGCGTCGCACAGGCGAGGCGAGTATTGCAACAAAAAGTTACACTGACCTTATTGAAAAACCGGGAGTTGTGCGACAGGATCGGCCCCGTTTCGCTCTCATTGGCCGATTGCCCATCGATGATTGCAGCAAAGATCGTTGACGAATCCTCGCTGCACTATCGCGGCTGGCGGGTCGTCTTCGGTTGTTTCCTGATCGCCTTCTTCATGTTCGGCTTCGGCCTTTACGGTCAGGGCATTTATCTCGCAGAGCTTCAGCGCGTTCATGGCTGGCCGAGCGCGTTGATCTCGACGGCCAGCACCTTCTCGTTCCTGCTCACCTCCGCTCTCGTCATCTTCACCGATGACATCATGGTGCGAATCGGTCCGCGCGCGCTTTCGCTGTGCGGCCTGTCTGCGCTTGGCGCCTCGACGATCATGTTCGGATTGATGACGGCACCCTGGGAGCTCTATCTCGCCTATGCCCTGATGTCGGTGGGCTGGACCGGAATGGGCACGGTCGTGATCGCGACGGTCCTCAACGCCTGGTTTGACCGACGTCGCGGGCTTGCGCTCAGTCTCGCGTTCAACGGCGCCACCTGCGGCGGCATCGTGCTGGCGCCGCTGCTGCTGTTCATGACGGGCCTCGTCGGCTTCGCGCGCGCGATGCTGGCCGCAACGACGGTGATGGTTGTCGTGCTGGTGCCGGTGATCGTGTCCCTGATCGACCGGCCGAAGGGCGGAACGCAGGCGCCCCCAGCATCGTCCCAGGCGGCAGGCCAGGACACGCTTCCCGCGCCGTCACGAAGGGCACTGCTCCGCGATTCCGGCTTCTGGACCATGGTGGTGCCAATCGCGATTGCGATTCTCGCGCAAGTGGGTTTCATCGTCCACCAGGTTCCGTTCCTCGAGCCGCTGATCGGGCGCTCGGCGGCGGGGCTCGCGCTTACCATCATGGCGAGCATGGCCGTCGTCGGCCGCCTGTCGCTCGGCCTGTTCGTGGACCGGATCGATCCGCGTCTGGCGAGCTCGGTGTCGATGGTGAGCCAGGCGCTGGCGCTTCTCGTGCTGCTGCAATCGTCGCAGGCGAGCGTGATGCTGGCGGCCTGCGCCGTCTACGGCTTCTCGATCGGGAACATGATCACGTTCCCACCCCTGATCATTCAGCGCGAGATCGGCCATGCCGCATTTGGTGCCGCCATGGGATTGGGCACGTCGATCAGCGGCGTCATCAGCGCGTTCGGCCCGGGCCTCATCGGGTTCGTGCGCAGCCTGACCGGCGATTACACGGCAGCGCTGACGCTATGCCTGCTGCTCAATCTCGTCGCGGCGGCAGCGGTTTTGGTGCGGCCTAAGCCGGCGCGGTAGTCAATGGCGATGCGGTGCGGCTGCGTCCTGCGTTACTCACCACACTCTCACTGTCATCGCCCGCCTTGTGCGCGCTTGCGCACTGGGGCGGGCGATCCAGTATTCCAGGGGCTGTGCGAGGATACGGAGAAGCTGCGGCGTACCGGATTCCCCGCTTGCCGCCTACGCTAAAGCTTCGGCGAGCCAAGACCTCACGCCCCGGCGAAGCCTTGGCGTAGCCGGGTCGCGGGGAATGACAGCAGTGATGTGGACGCAGCCACCTACCTCAGCAACACCGCGTCCGCCGCCGCGACCGACTCCGCGCTCTCCGTCACGGTGCGCTCCAGCGAACTCGCCTGCACGGTGATGTTCTCTGCAAAGAAACGGGCGAGCGAGACGTAGCGGGGCGCATCGACGTTGCCCTCGCTCTTGGCCGCGAGCGCCTCGCTTGCCAGCATGCAGCCGCCGAGCGTCGCACCGAACTGCTGGAGATAAGGCGTGGCACCGGCGAGCGCGTCGTTCGGCGCCTCGGCAAGGCGCTCCAAGAGCCACTTGCTGGTGCGCTTGAGCGCGTCCAGCGCCTCGCGCAATTTGACGCCGGTGGTGCCGAAGGCGGGATCGTTGGAGGCCTCGACCTGCTTGATGATGCCGGAGAGCTCGCCGAGCAGCGCCCAGACGGCGGTACCGCCGTTGGCCGCGAGCTTGCGCGTGACGAGGTCGATCGCCTGGATGCCGTTGGTGCCTTCATAGATCGCGGTGATGCGCGCGTCGCGATAGTGCTGGGCCGCGCCGGTCTCCTCGATGAAACCCATGCCGCCGTGCACCTGTACGCCGAGATAGGCGACCTCGTTGCCGACGTCGGTCGAATAGGCCTTTGCGATCGGCGTCAGCAGCGCCGCGCGCGCCGCGGCCTCGACCCGCACGCCGGGATCTTTGGCGCGCGTCGAGACGTCGATCGCGACTGCCGTCGCATAGCAGATGGTGCGTGCGGCCGCGGTCTGTGCGCGCATTCGCATCAGCATGCGCTTGACGTCAGGATGCACGAAGATCGCGTCCGAGCCGTCGCCCTTCTTGCCGAGGGCGCGACCCTGCCTGCGCTCCTGCGCGTAGGCGAGAGCCTGCTGATAGGCACGGTCGGCGACGCCGACGCCCTCGAGGCCGACGCCGAGACGGGCCTGGTTCATCATGGTGAACATGCAGCGCATGCCCTGGTTTTCTTCGCCGATCAGAAAGCCGATTGCACCGCCATGATCGCCCATGGTCATGGTGCAGGTGGGGGAGGCGTGCATGCCGAGCTTATGCTCGACGCCGGATGCATAGACGTCGTTGCGCGCGCCGAGCGAGCCGTCGGCATTGACCATGAACTTTGGAACAAGGAACAGAGAAATTCCCTTGGTGCCGGCGGGCGCGTCGGGAAGGCGAGCGAGCACGAAATGCACGATGTTGTCGGTCATGTCGTGCTCGCCATAGGTGATGAAGATCTTCGTCCCCTTGATGCGATAGGTGCCGTCGGCATGCCGCTCGGCGCGGGCGCGCAGCGCGCCGACGTCGGAGCCGGCCTGCGGCTCGGTGAGCTGCATCGTGCCGGTCCATTCGCCGGTGACGAGTTTTTCCAGATAGATCTGCTTCAACTCGTCGCTGCCATGCGCCTCCAGCGCCTCGATCGCCGAGGCCGTGAGCAGCGGGCAGAGGCCGAAGGCGACGTTCGAGGCGCTCCAGATCTCGGTGCAGGCCGCGTTGATCGCGATCGGCAGGCCCTGGCCGCCGAAGGCTTCCGGTCCCGAGACCGCGTTCCAGCCGCCATCCGTCCAGCGCTTATAGGCATCCGGCCAGCCGGGCGCGGTCGTGACCTTGCCGTCGTCGAGCTTGATGCCGTTCTCGTCGCCGACGCGGTTGAGCGGCGCAAGCACGTCGGTCGCGAACTTGCCGGCTTCCTCCAGTACGGCTTGGGCGATGTCGGCGTCGAAATCGCCGTAATGGCCGGCCTCCACGGCGGCCTTGAGGCCCGCGCCGTGGTTGAGCGATAGCAGCATGTCGTTGATCGGCGCGCGGTAGGTCATGGCGTGCTCCCGGAAACCTCGTTGGCGCCGTATTCCCACGAAACCGCGGAGGTCTCAATGGCCGGGAGGGCCAAGTTTCGTGCCTGGGAGGCCAGCCAGGCGCGGGCGGGGCGCTGACGTCGGAGGGGCGTGCAAACTGCGCCCGCGGTCGGCGAATTTACGCGCCGAGGCGGTTGAAATGCTCGCTTTCTCTCTATAGACCGGCGGAGCAAACGGGAATCTGCGGTAGCCATTCCCGTGACAAGCGCCGTTGGGGCGTAGCCAAGCGGTAAGGCAGCGGATTTTGATTCCGCCATTCGGAGGTTCGATCCCTCCCGCCCCAGCCAGTTGATGTTACTCGGCAATCGTACGTCGTTCTGGCCCTTCATTCTGAACGCGATTCCGCTGCTCATTCTGAACATATGTCGCTGTTTCGTTCGCCAGCCTGTGCGCGTGCCGCTTGCGGGTGGCGGCCAGCATTCGCTTTTCGGTGCGCTTGGCATAGTCGATATACTGCTGCGTGCGATGTGCCGACAGCGCGCGCCCTTGTCCGTCGGTCAGTTCGGCCTCCTCCAGCTCGGTCATGCGGCCGTGCCGGCAGGCGTCGAAGGTGAAGTCCGCCGGCAATTCGAGTTTCGCACGCATGCGCTGCACCTTGTGCTGCACGGTGAAGGCGAACTGCTTCGACTTTCCTTCCTCAACCGCACGCAGGACCATGGAGATACCGCGGCGGGGAAGGTGGGAAAGGATCTCCTTGCCGCGAGGATGGAGCACCTTTCGGCCGAGCGCCTCGCGGCATGGCGCATCCGTTTCTCCTGTTCGCCCGGTGATGTCTTGGGTGCTGTGAACGCCAGACGCGGATGACAAACTGATCGGCCACCACTCAACGCAGAAAACGGCAGATGAGGTGCGTCGTGACTCCGCGGCAACGGTGCAAGTCGATGCAGATCCCGGCTTGACACCTGCCATGCGTGTTCTCATTATGTTCTCAGGGAATTTCTTCAGGCGAACGGTCGGATGGCAAGGACAGCAACCATCCTCCACGCTGATCTGGACGCGTTCTACGCCTCGGTTGAGCAGTTGCTTGTGCCTTCGTTGCGCGGCAAGCCCATCGCGGTCGGCGGTGGGGTTGTACTTGCAGCTTCCTATGAAGCCAGGGCTTTTGGGGTCTGCGGCGGCATGCCTGGACGGCAAGCGCGTGAGCTCTGTCCGCACCTCACTTTTGTCAGTGGACATTTCAAGGATTACCAACGACTGGGTGATGCTGCGATCAAGGTGATCGGCGATTTCACGCCCCTCGTCGAGCGGATCTCCATTGACGAGGCCTTTGCCGACGTAGCGGGCTGCACCCATCTCTTCGGTTCGCCAGCCGAAATCGCTACTGCAATCCGCGAGCGCGTGCGCACCGAGCTTGGTCTTCCGATCTCAGTAGGGGTTGCGCGCACCAAGCATCTGGCGAAAATTGCCTCGCAGGTTGCCAAGCCCGACGGACTCGCGATCGTCGATCCTGAAACGGAGCTGGAATTCCTTCACAACCTGCCCGTCGAACTGATGTGGGGCGTTGGACCGGTCACGAAGGCGCGGCTGGCCAGGATCGGTGTGCTGACGATCGGGCAGCTGGCAAAGACACCGGGATGGTCGCTCGAGCGGTTGCTCGGTTCTGCGGCGGGCGAGAAACTCGCAGCGCTGGCGTGGAATCGCGATCCGCGGCAGCTCAGGCCTCACCGAAGGGCCCAATCGGCAGGAGCGCAATCGGCGATTGGCAGAAAGCCGGCAGAAGCGCGAGTTATTCGACCTATCCTGCTTCACCTCGCAGATCGCATCGCAACGCGGCTTCGCGCAAAGTCCAGGCCTGGCCGAACCGTGACGGTCCGCGTTCGCTTCGCCAACCTGAACTCGGTCACGCGCTCCTTGACCCTCGACGCGCCGATCTCCGCGACGATGATCCTCGCTGAGCTCGCCGAGGAGCTGGTGCGCGCGATCCTTGCAGACCACCCGCACGAGAACACCATCTCGTTGCTGGCGATCTCCGTGTCGCATCTTGAGGAGAACTGGGACCTCGAGCTGGAGCTCCCGCTTGGACTTGAAGATGAAGCGCGCCGCCCCGGCGCCAGGATCGGCATGGCACGTTGGGCGGCTGACTGCGCCGTCGACAAGATCCGCGATCGCTTCGGTTGGGATGCAATCGGATACGGCTCGGCAGCGTTGGGTATTTCTCGTTCCGTGCCCGACGAGTTTCGCAAACTCGCCGAAAGGGACCTGTAACCCCCGCGCTCCTGCCGAGTGAGTTTGTTTTCAATTCGACGAACGGCCGGAAAGAAACGAATTACGAAGCGACGACGATGCAGCACGCGCATCGCTATTTTCTGGACCCGCTCGACAGTCGAGGAATCCGATCGCATCATTTTCGTCGACAAGCGTGGTTGAATTGGAACGGGACTTGAGACAATGAAGATCTTCTTTCGTATCGCGCAGACCGTGGGCCTCTGGCTCGGCCTCACGGGAGCCACCTTCGCCGACGAGCCCTTGAAGATCGCAACCAGCGCTGGCCCGGTCGCGCAATTGGCGTCCTTTGCCGCCAAGCTCGCCAAGGAGAAGGGGCAGGACGTCAAGATCGTCGAGCTTTCGGACTGGGTGGCGCTGAACGAGGTCGTCAACAGCGGCGACGTCGATGCCAATCTGTTTCAGCATGCGACCTATCTCGCGCTCCAGAACAAGCAGCGCGGCTTCAGTCTGGTGCAGGTCGACAAGGTCGGCGTGATCGCGCCGGTCGGGTTGTTCTCGAAGAAGATCAAGAAGCTCGATGAGATCAAGTCCGGTGATAGCGTCGCCATTCCCAACGAGCCCCTCAACGGCGCTCGCGGATTGATCCTGTTGGAGCGGGCGGGGCTGATCAAGCTGACGCCGGGCAAGGGCTTTTCGGTCAGCAAGTTCGACATCATCGACAATCCGAAGAATCTCAAGATCGTCGAGCTGGACCCGGCGCAGACCTATCGATCGCTCGACGACGTGACGCTGGCGCTCGTCAACATCACCTACCTCATACCCGCCGGCGGCGATCCCAAATCAGCACTGATTATCGACCGCACCGTCGACGACGGGCTCGTGCTGCGCTTCACGGCACGGCCGGACAAGAAGGATGATCCGCGCCTGAGAGCCTTCATCCAGGTGTTCAATTCACCCGAGGTGAAGCGGTTCATCGAAGAGAAGTTGCCGGCGTTCATACCGGCCGGGTTCGGCAGCTAGAGCCCGATGCGGCGGCGCCGGCTTCGCGAAACCGCCGCCGCCGCACCGGGGCCAACCCTATCCGGCGGATGATCGCGGCAAGTCGCGGCGCAAGAACTCGGAATATACGCTGCAGTTGACCCGCTCTTCGGCTGCGAATTCTCATGCCAATATTCATCGGCGCTGACCGCCGATACTTCCCGCCTGTCCGGTCGCGGGAGGCGAGTGCACGGCGGCGCCGCAGACGCGAGTGGGCGTCTCAGTGCGACGACCTCTCCCCATCTATAGATTTTGCGAATACCTGGGATCATAAGGATCAATTTTACCGATGGTTTGCCCCGACCAATAATACGCCAGTCGATCCCGACGGAATCGTCGGCAGGTCGGTCCAATGATGGGGACGTCAGTCGGCGCGTTACGCTTGCGAAGCGTTGCAATGCGCCGATTGCTTGGGGGAAACATGAACAGGCTACAGAAGATTTCTGCAGCGTCGCTGCTGCTTGTGTGCGCATCTGGCGGGGCCGCGGTCGCTGCCGAGAATGGTGTGCTGAACTATCCGCCGGGAGCGCCCGGCGTTTTCATCGGGACGTTTCCGCCCATTCCCGGAATCTTCATGCTCAGCCAAACCAACTATTCGAGTGGTGACGGACTCTATGATGGTCACGGCAACAAGCTTCCGATTCCGTTCGCCGTTTCCTCGATCTCCGAAACGGCCCGCATTCTCGTAAGCTACCCGACCGAATTCCTGGGCGCTCACGTCTACACGCAGTTCGTGCTGCCGTTCGTGCACGTGCAGAGCTCAAATCCGGGCGGCAAGTTTTCTGCGGACGGTTTCGCCGGGCTGACGATATCTCCTGTGATCATGCAGTGGCATCTCAGCCAATACCAGAGTCTCACACTCGGGTTGGACATCGCGACGAACACCGGCACCTATTCGCCCTGGGCCGGGTTGAATGTCGGCACCAACTACAACACGATCATGCCGACACTGGCGTATCGCTATTTTGATCCGAAGGGGGTCGAGATCGGCATTTCGCCCCGCTTGATGTTCAACGATGCCAACACCGCGTCGCCCAACGTGTTCACCCGTACTCTGCAAAACTATCGGAGTGGCGATGCATTCAATGTTGACTTCAACGTCGGATACAATTTCGGTCCATGGAAGGCCAGCGTCGTGGGCGCCTATACCCAGCAGTTCACCGACGACACAGTAAACGGCGTGAAGGCGTTTAATGCGGCCGGCGTGCAGGACGGCAACCGGCTGCGGACTTTTGCAGCGGGCCCGTCGCTGACCTATGACGCCGGCAAATTCCAGGTGAACGTCAACTACCAGCACACCTTCCTTGTTGAGAATGGGACCAAGTCGGAGTCCGTTTGGGCGAACATCGCCTTTCCGATCTGGGTACCGGCTCCGCCCCCAGGATCTGGTCCCCCAGGCTCTCCCGTCAGGCATTGAACTGGCGAGCTCGCGGCCGGCATCCTTGACGACAAGGCTCTGCCGGCCTCTTCTTTAATCGAGTGTCTTTGCAGCCAGCTTGATCGTCTTTAGGAGCCAGGCTAGGCCGGCATCGTTTGACCTGTATCTGTGCCATTGCACGGATTGATTCATCTGGGGCAACTGGAACGGCAGTTCGAGAATCTTGATCGGCAATCTGCGAAGCGCCTCCTTGGCGAGACGGCGATGAATAGTCGCGATGCGATTGGTTCCGGCAACAAGTCCCGCCATCGAGCTGAAGCTGTAGGTGATGACGTCAATGCGCCGTTCAATGCCGAGCCTGGTGAGAAAGACTGTTTCGAGCGACTGCATGCCCTCGGAAGGTTGCATCACGACGTGTGGTGCGCTTGAGAAATCTTTCATCGTGAGCTTGCCTTTCGCGTAGCGCCCTTTGGTCCACGCGACGGCACAGAAATCGTCCTGTAGCACCTTCTCGAATGGATGGTTCTCCGAGCAGAATTCGCGCGGGATGATAAGGAGGTCGACCGCGCCTTGCTCGAGCAGTCGGTCCGGCGCAGCTACCTGATTGAGGAAGTTGAACTTCACGTCGGGCGCCGTACGCTCGCAGGAAGCGAGCAGCGCCGGCGCAAGCGTCGCCAGCGTGTAGTCGGAAGCCAATATTGTGAACCGGCGGTTAGATTGGGCCGGATCGAATTGCGAGGTCGCGGCAACCGTCCATTCGATCCGGACGAGTAGGTCGCGTACCGAGTCCTTGAGCGCCTCGGCCCTCGGCGTTAGCTCCATCTTCCGTCCGATCTTTGCGAGCAACTCGTCTCCAAAATAATCCCGCAGGCGCTGTAGGGCGCTGCTCATTGCGGATTGGGTGACATTCATTCGCGCTGCGGCGCCGCTGACGCTTCGCAGATGCAGCAGATGGTCCAGTGCAATCAGAAGATTGAGGTCGAGCCTGTTGTTGAAGCGCATTATCCTTCCTCCCGATCCATCATTTTTATCAATACCAACGATGTAAACAATCGATTTTTGAAACGGTAAGAGAGGTATTAGACACAGGCCAGAGGGAGCGCTCACCGGCTGACCAATGCAGACAGCGGCGGCCGAAGCATGCTCGAGATCGACCTGGGATTTCGAATGTTCAAATACTTTCCGAAGAACTACGTCTGGAATCTCTCCGTCGATCTCGCGATTGAGATGGGAGCACGGATCGGCGAGATCGAGGAGATGTGCGCGCCGCTGCAAGAGGCGTCGTCGCAGCCCGACGCCGCAGGCGTGCAGGCGTTCCGCGAGACGTGGTCAGCAATGGCGGATAAGCTGTGTACGCTTGCTGCCGAGGACGAGGCGCAAGGGCGGTTTTTCTCCGCGGGCGAGAAGTACAATCGCGCCGCCATCTATCTGATCACCTGCGAGCGGCTGCAGGCGCATGGCGCGCCCGGGCGCCTTGAACTCTACCAGCGCTTTCTCGATGTGTTCGCCCGCGGCGTGACACTCGCTCAGGAAAATTGCGAGCGCGTGGAAATTCCCTATGAGAACGCGCATATCACCGGCCTCCTGGTGCGGGCCGAAGGATCGGCCGGACCTGCGCCATTGCTCGTGCAGGTCAACGGTCTCGATTCGACGAAGGAGATGAAGTACCGCGTCGGATTGCCGGGCTGGCTTGCCAAACGCGGCGTATCGTCGCTCGTCATTGACCAGCCGGGTTCGGGCGAAGCTCTTCGATTGCACGGAATGACGGCGCGCTACGACAGCGAGCACTGGGCAAGCCGCGTGTTCGATTGGCTGGAGACGCGAAGCGATGTCGATGCCAAGCGAATCGGCCTCGAAGGCGTGTCGCTCGGCGGCTACTTCTGCCCGCGCGCAGTGGCGTTCGAGCCGCGTTTTGCCTGCGGCGTTGCCTGGGGTGCCAACCACGACTGGCGCGACGTGCAGAAGAAGCGGCTGCAGAAGGAAGGCAGCTTTCCGGTGCCGCACTACTGGGCCCACGTCCGCTGGGTCTGGGGCGCCAGGGATCAGGATGAGTTCCTGAAGATCGCAGAGAATGTCCATCTTGACGGCATCCTGAACCGCATCGAGGTGCCTTTCCTCGTCACGCATGGCGCCAACGATTCCCAGATTCCATTGCAGTGGGCGCATCGCACCTACGACCAGCTCGTCAACAGCCGCAAGCGCGAGTTGAGGATCTTCACCGAGCGCGAGGGCGGTTCTCAGCACTCGAGCTTCGACAACAGCATCAACGCTGGCCACTACATCGCCGATTGGGTCGCGGAGACCCTCGGCGGGCGCGTTGCGTGATCGCGGATAGGACTGGAGAAGAACAATGAAAATCGTCGGATTGGACAGCGTCGTCTTCGGCGTCGATGACGTCGCGGGCGCTGCGCGGTTTCTCACCGATTACGGCCTGACGCCGGTGAACGTTTCGGAGAACGGCGGACGTTTCGAGGCCATCGACGGCACGTCGGTGGTGATTGCGCACGAGGGCAATCCGCGGCTGCCCGCGCCACCTACACCGGGGTGCCGCTTGCGGAAGACCGTGATGGGCGTGGCCGACACTGCGACATTGCAGGCGATCGCGGCCGAGTTGCGCCGCGATCGCGAGGTTCGCCAGTTCGACGACGGCTCGATCGAATCGATCGACGACGCGAATTTCGTTATTGGCTTCCAGGTCTCGGTCCGTCGGACCTTCACGCTGGCAGGCGAAATTTCGAATGCTCCCGGCGGGATCATGTTCCGTCCGATCAACAGTCTTGGTGTGCCATCGCCTGGCTCGGTCATCCGCCCGCGGTCGCTCTCCCACGTGGTGTATTTCGTTCCCGACGTCCTGAAGGCCGAGGCGTTCTACGTCAATCGCCTCGGCTTCCGCTGCACCGACCGCTTCACCGGCACCGGTCCGTTCCTGCAGCCGGGCGGAAGTCTCGATCATCACACGCACTTTCTGATGGCCGCTCCGCCGCACATGCACGGGCTGGAGCACTTCACCTTTCATTTTGGTGGTCCGACCGAGATGATCGCCAACGGCTATCGGTTCGTCGAAAAGGGCTATCAGGCTTTCTGGGGACCAGGCCGTCATATGCTGGGCTCGAACTGGTTCTGGTATTTCAACAGCCCGTTTGCCTGTCACATCGAGATGGATGCGGACATGGACCAGCACGATGCGAGCTGGACGCCGCGCGAGACGGCGGCATCGGCGGACAATTCACAAACCTTCCTGCTGAAGATGCGGAAGAAGTGGTCTCCAGGTCCTGGAATTCACGAGAATGGCGACTACGCCTGAAACGGATTTGGAAGGTTGGATTCGGCTGTGCCGGTCGGAGGAGATCGGTGAAGGGCAATCACGCGGCTTCGATCTCGGAGATGAGGACCAGGACACGATATTCGTCGTTCGTTGTCGTGGAGCCCTGCATGCGTGGCGCAATGCCTGTCCGCATGTCGATGGCGCACCAATGGCCTGGCGCAGGGACGCGTATTTGAATGCCGATGGCACGCGCATCGTGTGCCACGCGCACGGGGCTCAATTCATGCCCGATACCGGTCTCTGCGTTCAGGGGCCGTGTCTCGGCAAGCGGCTGATACCGGTAGGGTTCGTCACCGACGCAGATGGCGGACTGTTCGTGAAGATATGAGATGGCGCCTCAAAGAGGCGCGCGCTCGGGGGGAAAGAGCAGCATGGCGGTGGTCAACAGGGTTCTAACTATCGGCGGCGGGTTTTCCGGCATGGCCGCGTCGATCCAGATGCGCAAGGCCGGCATCAGCGTCGATCTCGTCGAACTCGATGCGAACTGGCGACCGGAGGGGGCCGGCATCTCCGTCAGCGGCCCGACGCTGCGTGCGCTCGAGACGATCGGCGTGTATGACGAGTTCGCCAAGCGGGGATTTACCGCCGACGGGGTCGATCTCTTCACGCCAACCGGCCACAAGGTCGGGGAGATTCCAACGCCAAAGGTCGCGGGCTCCGACGTTCCCGGCGGCGGTGGAATCATGCGCCCGGAGCTCGGTCGCATCCTGGCCGATGCAACACGCGCCAGCGGTGTCTCCGTTCGCGTCGGATGCACCTATAAACGGCTCGAACAGGCTGGCGACCATGTCACCGTTGCTTTCACCGACGGGACGACAGGGACATATGATCTCGTCGTCGTTGCTGACGGCGTTCATTCGAGGACCCGTGAATTGCTATTCCCGGACGTGAAGCCGCCGCAATATGTGGGGCAGGGCGTCTGGCGTGCTGTCCTGCCGCGCCCCTCGGACATCGTGCGCCCGCGGATGTGGCTGGGAGGGCCTGTGAAGGTCGGCGTCAATCCGGTCTCGCAAACCCACATGTACATGTTCATCACCGAGGCGCGGCCGGACAAGCTTCAAGTCGATGCGGCGAGCCGGCCGCAGCTGGTTGCCGATCTCATCGCGCCCTTCGCCGACCCCGTTCTGGTGGCGTGTCGTTCCGACCTTTTCGCGCCAGACGCCGCGATCGATTATCGTCCGCTCTCGAATCTGCTCGTGCCAGCGCCGTGGAATCGCGGCCGCGTGATCCTGATCGGCGATACGGTTGCCGCAACGACGCCGCATCTGGCATCCGGCGCGGGCATCGGCATCGAGAGCGGCATCGTTCTCGCGGAAGAGCTGATGCGGGCCTCGACGCTCCAGGAGGCGTTCGACGGCTTCCATGGTCGCCGTTGGGATCGCTGCCGGATGGTGATCGAGAATTCCGAACGGTTGTGTCGCATCGAGATGGAAAATGGCGACAAGGCCGAGCACGCCGGGATCATGCGTGAGTCGGTGGCGGCCCTGACACAGCCGATCTGAAAAGAACGATACCAACGATCAACGGGAGGAGCAGATGAAATCAACAACGGAAACATGGTCGGGTCGAATTCCCCTGATGGTGGCGCATTGCGCCGGCATGGTGGATCTCGTCGCGTTGCCGGTCTGGGTCGGGACCCTCATCGAACGTTACAAGTTCACTCCTCAACAGGCTGGCGGACTTGCCACCTTGTTCCTCCTGGGAGCCGTGCTCAGCAGCGCATTCTTCGCGCCGCGGTTCAACCGGCTCAATGCGCGCGTTGCGGCAGTTGTCGGCTTCGGGATCGCGAGCGCGGCCTTCCTGGTCGCCAGCAGGATGTCCGACTTTGCGCCGCTCGCTGGTCTGCACGCCGTGGCCGGCGCCGCGGCCGCCTGCGGACTGAGCTTCACCCACGGCACAATCGCCCGCAGCGCCAATCCGCATCGATTGTTCGCGATCGTAGGCATGGCGCTCGGCGTCTTCGCGATCGTGTTCCTCGGCGTCACGCCCAATCTCGTCGCTAGCCTTGGCGGGTTTGCGCTGTTTGTTGCCTTCGCGGCGATCATGGCCATCGCTGCGCTCTTCGCCGCGATCTCGTTTCCGACCGGAGGTGCCCAGCGTGCGGACGACATTGTTGCCGCTGTGAGCCATCTCGGGCGAGCTGTCTGGTTCGGCATCGCCGGCATCAGCTGTATGGCACTGACGCAGGCGATGATGTTCAGCTTCATCGAGCGCATCGGTATCGATCGTGGTTTTGGGACCCAAGCGGTTACAGGCGTCCTGATCGCCCTCGGCTTCGTCAACCTGCTTCCCGCTCCGCTCGCTGCATTGCTGGAGAGACGGTTGCCGGCGAAGACCGTGCTGCTTGCCGGGCCGGTTTGCCAGGCCGTGATTGCGGTTGCGGTCACGTTCGGTGCGGGATTCGTCGCCTATGCAGCTCCCACCGTGCTGTTCGCTGCGGTCATGATATTCACCCACACCTTCGCGTTCGGGCTGCTGTCCCGTCTCGATCCCACGGCTCGCGCGCTTGCGGGAACGCCGGCAATGTTGATGATCGGCGCAGCCGTTGGCCCAATTCTTGGCGGTACGCTCGTCCAGCTCTTCGGCTATCCGGCACTTGGCCTGTGTGCGGTCGTCATCTCGACCGTCGCGGTCCTGTTGTTCTCGAAGGTGTTTGCTTCGGCGGCTCGGCCCGTGCCAGGTTCGCTTGAAATCGCCTGATCCCAGCGCGGTACAAATCACGCATGGGCCAATCGGAGCGGCAAGCCGGGGCCGCATGTTGTTCGTACTTGTGGACGGAAGGTTCGGCCCGGAAGTCAATTTGGAGAGGAAGGGCCCATGAGGTTTGCAACCTACGACGATGGGAGCATCGACGGTCGTCTGGTCGTCGTGTCGAAGGACGGGACGCGGGCGGTCGAGGCGAGCGGTGTCGCGCCGAGCCTTCTCGCCGCGCTGCGCGTCTGGTCGCAGGTCGAGACACCTCTGCGCAGCCTTGCGGACCAGCTCGAGAGTGGAAAGGTCGAGGGTGAGCTCGTTTTCGATCCCGCCCGCTGCCTCGCACCGCTCCCGCGCGCGCCGCAATGGTGCGACGGTTCGGCCTTCCTCAATCACGGCTGGCTGATGGACGTTGCGCTCAAGAAGGCGCCGATTCCCGATTTCGAGACCATCCCCGTCATGTATCAGGGGGCCAGCGATGATTTTCTCGGACCGCACGCAGACGTTCCCTTCGTGTCGGAAGCCGATGGTATCGATTTCGAGGGTGAGTTCGGCGTCATCGTCGACGAGGTCGCGATGGCGACGCCGGCAACTCAGGCCGGCGAGCGTATCCGCCTGCTTGTTCAGATCAACGATTGGAGCCTGCGCGCGCTCGCTGCGCGCGAGGTGCGAACCGGATTTGGATTCTTGCAGTCGAAACCATCGACCGCCTTCGCGCCGCTCGCCGTGACACCGGACGAATTTGGCGACGCCTGGCGCGATGGCCGGCTCGACATGGCTCTTCACGTCTCGCTCAACGGAACACGGGTTGGCTCCGCCTCCGGCCGCGAAATGACATTCTCCTTCCCGCAATTGATCGCCCATGCGGCAAAGACCCGTCGTCTGACGGCGGGCACGATCATCGGATCGGGGACGGTCTCCAACGCGGACCGCGCCGCCGGGTCGAGTTGTCTTGCCGAGGTGAGAGCCATCGAAACGATCGATCACGGTGCGCCACGAACATCGTTCCTGAAATTCGGCGATCGCGTGACCATGCAGGCCCGCTTTGCCGATGGTCGCGAGGGGCCGTTCGGATTTGTCGATCAGACGGCGGTCCAGTCAACGCCGCTCGAGATGATCTGAAAACGTAAGTTCATGCGGATCCTCTAGAGAGAGAAGCTCACCATGACGATGCGCTTTGTCGATATCTCCGTGCCGCTCCAGGTCGGGATCAAGTCCGATCCGCCGGGCCTCGAACCGCACATCCAGTATTTCGGTCACAAGGACGCGCTGCACGAGGTCGAGGCCATGATGGGGCTGACGCCCGATCAATTGCCGGATGGCGAAGCATGGGCGTTCGAGCGAGTGCAGATGAGCACCCATAACGGGACCCATCTCGATGCGCCCTGGCACTATCATTCGACCATGAACCGCGGACAGCCCGCGGCCACGATCGATCAGATCCCGCTCGACTGGTGCTTTAGGCCGGGTGTGAAACTGGACTTTCGGGACAAGCCCGACGGCCACGTCTGTACGGCTGCGGATGTCGAGGCCGAACTCGCGCGCATCGGGCATACGCTTCAACCGCTGGACATCGTCCTCGTCAACACCGCGGCGGGCACACGCTATGGACATGACGACTATGTCGGTCGCGGCTGCGGCATGGGACGAGAATCCACGCTTTACCTGCTCGAACGTGGGGTCCGTATCACTGGAACCGACGCATGGAGCTGGGACGCCCCGTTCGGTTTCACACGGCAGAGGATTGCCGAAACCGGCAACAGCGCGCTGTTCTGGGAAGGGCACAAGGCCGGGCGTGAGATCGGCTATTGCCATCTCGAGAAGCTGCACAACCTTGAAGCCCTGCCTGACTACGGCTTCACGGTATGCTGCTTTCCGGTCAAGGTCGAACGCGCATCCGCAGGTTGGACACGGGCTGTCGCGATCATCGGTTGACGGTCAAGGCAATCCGCCTACCTGGCGCGGCGGTCGCAGAGGGCCGAGTGACGTTCGTTGCGTTCGCACGAAAGGGCCCGGCGATAGCGAGGCCTGCAGACGCCCGCTGCGAGCAGACATGATACGATCTGATCGGACTAGGTTGGGCGTCGGAGCCCGGGAGAATTGATCCACTCGTCTATGTGGGCTGCCGTGTCGGCTTGGCTGGCCTTTCTCTGAAGCTCCTCTTTCTCCTTGCCGGCCGGCATCGTTTTCGCGTGCTCACGACTCTCCTGCGCGACTTTCGAGAGCTCGTCTTGAAGAGAGACTGTCTGCCCAAAAACGTATCGCATGACGCTGCTCCGGCGTGCGGATGGCGAATTCGCGACTTTCGAATTTACGGGTGACGTGATGCTCGTCGAGGACGAGTTTCTACCCTCTCGCTCGCGAACGCCAGTTCTTTTTTGACCCACTTCAAAAGAGATCGACTCAAGAATCAGTCAGAAGTGATGTCGCGATGTTCGATGTCCCGCTGAAGCCTCGCTTGAAATTGTTGGTCAATGGGCGCGGCCCGTCGCTTGGGTTCGTAGCGCTCCACCAGCTTCAAAAGACGCCTTTTGATAAAGGGATCAGCCTGCTCTGCGAGATCACGCAATATCGTCGCGCGCTGCTTGTTAAATTCGTCGTCCAACATCGTCGTCCCCGTACAGAAAAAAAGATATTTGCAATTGGGTCAGTATAGCGCCTCATTGTTCTTGAGGAAGGCCCAAACGGGAATCTTGCTTGATTAGCTCGCAAGTGTGGCAATCGTGTTCGGCTGTTTTGTCGAGAGATTCCACCAGAGATGGCGCCACGTCGTCGAGTTTCGACGAATCGGCAGCGAATCTCGTCAGCGACGTCTGCAGTCCCATCGCGCGTGACGGCTACTTCCTCAACAATATTCCCACCGTCCGCGCCATTCGCCTCACCGATCCGGCGTGGCGGCCCAGTTCGTCGGCGATCTTCGATGCGCCAATTCCCTGCCGCGCGAGCCTGAGCAATCGCCGGACTTCCTGCTCGGTCCATTGCTTTGGCTTCGGTGTTTTCATGGCGCTGCGCTCGACAGGCACCAGTTAACCAGTGAGCCAAGTGGCCAACACTTGGGAAATTTACGGGTGGCCTCCGCGCTTGGACATCATCCTTCTGATGATGCAATCGAAGGAGCGGAGCACGAGCCGGCCTTTGCCAAGCGCAATCCCTGTTGCTCCTATCCGTCGTATTGATCCGGCCCCATCGCCCAGGATGATTGATCGTGGCCGAACGCGTAGTTGCGGTTGGTGATCGCCGGGTTGCGATTGACCATCGGCCGCATGAACATTGGATGGGTCGCGCTGCGCACCTCGTGCTCGACCGTGAAGAGATGCTTGCCACTGTCGAGATCGACGATGTCGCAAAACCGGTACTGGTATTGATTGTCCTCGCGGGAGATCAGCTTGCGCGCCGACAGCCTTCGGTAAGGGCCGGAGAAATCGGTGATGTACATTTGCACATGATGGCCGTCATAGTCGGCCTGGGGGCGATCGGTCTCGCGGAACAGGAGATGCTGGCCGCGGCCCGTCTTCACCGCGGCAACCTGGCCGTCACCGTTCCGCAAGCTGGCGGGCATGCCCATGATCTCGGGATAGAAGGCGCAAATCGCCGGCGCGGTTCCGAGCGGCACCTCGAATTCGACGTAGGGGATGCCGAGCGCGATGCGCCCAAAGCGCGCCGCGTCCGGTTCATGGCAGCGTAGGCGATTGCCCCACGGACAGGTCGCCTCGACGTAGTCGTTGTGCTCTGCGAACGCGAACGCCGTGCCCTCGAGCTTGCTGGCGACCGATGCCAATCGCGCCAGCAGCGCCTCGCGGCCCGCAATGACCAGTCCGACGTGACCGCGCAGCACCTGCGGCCGGCCGCTCGGCAAGTGAAACTGGCTTTGACCGGCATTGATCCACATGTTGGTGTCGGACACCATCAGATAGGGGTCGCGGGTGAGCCCGAGCCCCGTGACGTAAAACAAGGTCGCGAGGCGCTGATCGGGGACCTGGACGTTGACGTGCTCGAGATGGATCGCGTTGCCGAGATCTTCGGCGGATCGGTCGAATTGTTGGGGCATGGATGCGGCTCTGGAAACGATGACGGACTGGCCATACTAGAGCAGAATTTCCGTCAGCCGAAACTGTCAGCCGATCACATCTGCGGGCAAAGTAGCATGCTCGTTGCCACCTTGCCGTGGCAGCCAGTCCCTGTAATCTGGCAAAAACATAGATAAGGGAAGGCATCGATGGGGGGAGTTCTGGAGGGCGTGCGCGTCCTCGACTTCGGACGCTATATCGCGGGACCGTATTGCGCGACATTGCTGGCCGAATTCGGCGCCGAGGTCATTCGCGTGGAAAAGCGCGACGGCAGCGAGGATCGCTTCGTGGCACCGGTCGGCGAAGGCGGTGAAGGCGCGCTGTTTCTGCAGATCAACCGCAACAAGAAGTGCATCACGCTCGATCCGATGAAGCCGGAGGGGCACGAGATAATGCGCCGCCTGGTTGCGACCGCGGACGTCGTCGTCGCCAACCTGCCTCCGCAGACCCTGCGCGCGGTGAAGCTCGATTACGACTCGTTGAAGGCGATCAGGCCCGACATCATCCTGACGACGGCAACCGCGTTCGGCGGGCCGGGCCCCTGGTCCGACCGCGTCGGTTTCGACGGTGTCGGGCAGGTCATGTCGGGCTCGGTGTACATGACGGGCGCTGGCGATCCGCCTTACCGGGCCGCGGTGAACTGGGTCGATTTCGGAACTGCGCTGCATTGCGCGTTCGGGACGCTCGCCGCGCTGATCGAGCGCGGCAAATCCGGGCGCGGGCAGATCGTCGAGGGGGCGTTGCTCGCCACCGCGCTGTCCTTCACCAATGCCACGCTGATCGAGCAGGCGGTGATATCAGTCAATCGCGTTCCGACCGGCAATCTCGGCCAGACCGCTGCTCCAGCCGACATCTACCGCACCAAAGACGGCTGGGTGCTGTGCCAGGTCACGGGTCATCCGCTGTTCAAACGCTGGGCGAAGCTGATGGGCGAGGAGGCGAAGTGGCTGAACGATCCGCGCTTTGCCGACGACATCGGCCGCGGCAACAATGGCCCCATCATCAGCGAACGGATGGCACGCTGGTGCGCCGAGCGCACCACGCAGGAGGCTGTCGACACGCTTGGCGGTGCGATGATTCCGGCCGGGCCCGTCCTGAGCCCGCAACAGGCGCTGGATCATCCGCACATCCGTGCTGCCGGCTTCATGCAGGACGTCGATTATCCGGGCTTGCCGAAACGCGCACCGGTCGCACGAGCAGCCGTCCGGCTGTCGGAAACGCCGGGTGAAATCGCGGCGCGACCGCCGACGCTCGGCGAACATACCGATTTCGTCTTGGCCGAACTCGGCTACGACGCGGCTGCGATTGCGGCGCTTCGGCAAGGCGGCATCATCTAGCGGTGTGGCCAGCCGTCGACGGCTAATTCGCGGATAGCGCTATCTTGGCGACCTCGGCCATCCAGCTTGATGCCACCGGCAGGATCGCGTCGTTGAAATCGTAACGCGGGCTGTGAAGCTCGGCGCCGTCGCGCAAGGGCCCGTTGCCGATCCAGACGAAGGCGCCGGGGCAATGCTGGAGATAGAAGGCGAAATCCTCGCCGGCCATGCTCGGGGCGAGGTCGCGGCGCTGCGGTGCCTGCACCTTCTCCGCGGCGATGCGCGCAAGGCTCGCCTCCGCCGGCGTGTTGACGACCGTGCCGACGCCGAAGGTGATGTCGGGCGTGACCTTGACGCCAAAGCTCGTCGCAATGCCGGCGCAGGTCCGCTCGATGGCTTCGACGATGGTATCGCGTACCGCGCCGCGATGATTGCGCAGCGTGCCGCGGATCACCACGCGCCCGGCGATCTGGTTCGCCGCCGTGCCGCCCTCGATCGCGCACAGCGACAGCACGGCGGTGTCGAGTGGATCGACATTGCGCGCCACGATCGATTGCAGCGCCACGATCAGGTGGCCGGCGGCGACGACCGGATCGCGCGTCAGATGTGGCATGCCGGCGTGACCGGCGTGTCCCTCGATCGTGAGCGTGACGCGCCCGCCGGACGCCATGACGACGCCGTCGTGGACCGCGATGGTGCCGGCGTCCAGCCCCGGCCAGTTGTGAAAGCCGAAAATCCGCGTCATCGGAAAACGCTCGAACAGGCCGTCCGCGACCATCGCGCGCGAGCCACCAAAACCTTCCTCGGCCGGCTGGAAGATGAAATCGATCGTGCCGCTCCAGCTCCGATCTGCTGCGAGCAGCGCGGCCGCGCCGAGCAGCGATGCTGTGTGGCCGTCATGGCCGCAGGCATGCATGACACCTTGATGATGCGAGGCGTAGGCAAGCCCCGTTTCCTCGGTGATCGGCAGCGCATCCATGTCGGCGCGCAAGCCGACGCGGCCTTGCGCGGATCCGCGCGTCAGCGTCGCGACGATGCCGTGGCCGCCGATGCCGGCCTCGAAGGGAATGCCGAGCTCGGCTAGCTTGTCCTGCACGAAGGCCGACGTCGCCTTCTCCTGCAAGGACAGCTCGGGATTAGCATGCAGATGCTGGCGCCACGCGGTCAGTTTCTGGTGAAGGTCAGGTGTCAAGGCAGGTGTCTTTCGGATGGTGCCGGCACCGCCACCATAGCCGAATCTCCGGCTCGTACATCCGGCATGCCGGAATGGCTCGCGTGCAACAAAGCGCTTCGCTCAAGGCGAAAGCTGTGCCAGCCCTTGCCAGTCGAAGTTGATGCCGTGACCGGGACGCATTGGCGCCAGCGCCATGCCGCGGTCGAGCACCAACGGATGCTCGATATAGCGGTCGAGCCCGAAACCGTGCGCCTCGAGATAGGAGCGGTTCGGGCAGGCCGCGAGCAGGTGCACTGTGATGTCGTGCGCACCGTGGCTGGTGACGGGCAAGTTGAAGGCCTCAGCGAGCCGCGCGATCTTCATGAACGCGGTGACGCCGCCGCAATTGGTGACGTCGGGCTCGGGATAGGACACCGCGCCCGCGGCGATGTAATTCTTGAACTCCCATAGCGAGCGCAGATTTTCCCCCGCCGCGATCGGCACGCCGCCGGAGCTGATGATACGAGCATGGCCTGCGACGTCGTCGGGGATGATCGGCTCCTCGAGCCAGGTGAGATCGAACGGTTGCAGTGCGCGGGCAGCGCGGATTGCCTCCTCGACGCTCCATTTCATGTTGGCATCCGCCATCAGCGGAAAACCGTCGCCGAGATGTGCTCGCATCGCCGCGACGCGCGCGACGTCGGATTTGAGATCGGGCCGACCGACCTTCATCTTGATGGCGCAAAAACCCTTGGCGAGATTGGCCTCGGTCTGCTTGAGAAGCGCCTCAACCGGGAGATCAAGGTCGATGCCGCCGGCATAGCAGGGCACGCGGGCATCGAAACCGCCGAGCAGGCGGAACAGCGGCAGGTTCGCGCGGCGTGCCTTCAGGTCCCACAGCGCGATGTCGAGCGCGGAAAGCGCGAGCACCGCGGCGCCGCCGCGTCCGCCATAATGCAGGCCCCACCAGACGTGGTGCCAGATCGCCTCGGTGTCGTCGGCCTCAAAGCCTTCGATCAGTTCGGGGATTTCACGTTTCAAGATATCGGCGATCGCGCCGCCATTGCGGCCGACGGTGTAGGTGTAGCCCGTTCCTTCCGCGCCACCGGCATCGCGCACGCGGCAGGTGATGAGCTCGAACGCCCTGATCTCGCCATGCGTGCTGTCGGAAAGGGTGACGGGGAGGGGGATCCGGTAGAGTCCGGTCTCGGCCGTTATGATGCGCGCCATGCTTCCATCCCGCATTTTTCTTTGCAGGGTACGCCGATCGCACCAGCCGGATCAAGCGACAGCTCGCAGGATGGGTCAAGCGGCTTGTCCGCGCAAGCCTGAGAGGCGAAGGTGGAAGCGATGCCCATCATCCATTTCAAGATGGGCTTCGCGCGAAGCTCGATATCCTGGATGGCTCTTCCCCGGCCGGATGGAATTCAAGCGTCGGAGGCAGATATCAGAGCATTGCTGGCGGAATCGATCGGGCACCGCGCGGGTCGATATTCGGGTTCGAGGCGACGTAGTCGATCTCGCCACGCGAAATGCCGATGTCCATCAGCTCCCGGTCGGCGAGATTCGACAAGGCGGCGCTCAGCCGCGCGCGCTTGCGCCGCTCTTGAAACGCCTCCCAATGTCTTTCCAGGAATCTGACGACGCGCCGGGCGGAAGCGAGCCTTCTGTCCAACCGTGTTGCATTGTAGGTCGTGCTCATGGGCGCAATCTCCGGATTCCAAAATCGGCCGGCCCGCGCATCGTCGCCGCCGCCTCGCTAGCGGGCAGTCTTCAAATCAACTGTGATCGAAACACGGTTGGCTTCGCTATCACTTGGAGCGCGCAGCCAACATTTCTGTCTGACGGAGGCAGGCGCAGCCGCTGCGACGGTTACGTCGAAGGCACCCGCGATAGCTCCGGTCCAAACAGCTTCCTGATGGAAATCTCCTGCGCAGAAAATTTCGCAAGCCGACTTCCGTCGACGACTTTAGCTCGCTGCCGCAGGGGCCATTGTGAGCGAATTCACAGGCAGCAGCGAATTTCGAACGCCCGCGACAATTCGTCTCGCCGAGAATGTGCCGAAAGTTGTGCGCAAGCTTTCCTCAACCCGCCCCGAACGTCGGCAGCCAGGGCGAAAGCCCCGGCGCGCTCTCTCATCGATTCATGCGCGGCGATGGCGAGCTTGGCGATGTATAAGCCAGAAAAATCAGCGTTCCCGCCGCAAGCGCTGCGGCCATGAACAGCAGCACCGCCGGCAGCCCCGCGAGCGCCGCCACTGCGCCGGTGGTCGACTGCATCAGGGCTGCGCCGAGGAAGAAGGCGAGGTTGACCGCGGCGAGTGCCTTGCCCGCAACTTGCGCGTCGACGAGCTGCCGGGACATGCCGAACAGTAGCGGTTGTGCGGAGGTCGCAAGGCCAATGAGCACGAACAGCACGAGGTCGTATTGCGGCGGCATGACGGGAACGCCGAGCAGCAGAGAGACCGCAAAGCGCGGTGCGCCGAGCGCCATCAGCGCGAGCAGAAATGCGGCGACGAGGTGCGCGCTGGCAACCAGCTCGCGGCGGCGGCCGAGCCTGCGATCGATCATGCCGATGCAAAGCGGCCCCGCGATCATCGCGATCGTGAAGGCGCCGAGCTGGTTGCCGGCCTCGACTCGCGACAAGCCCTTGATCTCCATCAGCCACGGCCCGCCCCACAGTCCCCGCAGCACCAGCGAGGTCGCAAGCGACACCAGTGCGAGCGCGATCAGCCCGCGCAGGGGACGCGACAGACCGAGCCGCAGCACCTCGATCATCTGCGACAGGGCTGAGGAATCGTCCTTGTGCTCGGCCGGCTGGCTCGGCACAAGCACGAACACGGCGAGCGCCACCAGGATGCCCGCGAGCCCAGCGATCCAGAACCCGGCGCGCCAGCCATAATGATCGACCACGAAGGCGAGCGGGCTCGATGATAGCAGCATGCCGATATTGCCGATCGAGAGGATCGCGCCCGACCACAGGCCGAACCGCGCCGTCGAGAGTTGTTTGGCAGCCAACGTCATCGGGCACATCAGCATGCCGGAGGTGGCGACGCCCAGCAGCAATTGACCGAACGCGAAACTTTCCGGCCCGGTCGCAAAGCCGGAAGCCGTGGCGCCGACCACGGTCCCGCCGAGCAGGCTGAGCGACACCGGCCGCACGCCAAAGCGGTCCATGGCCGCGCCGACCGGAATTTGGGCTGCGGCAAAGGCGAAATGATAGACCGAGGTGAGGCTGGCCAGCGCCTGCGGCCTGATGCCGAAATCCGCCGCCATCAGATCGATGCTGACCGCCGGGATGGTGCGCAGCAAGGTCGAGAGCATGTGACCGCAGGCGAGCGCGATCAGCGCAAGGATCAGAGCGCGGGTGCCAACTCCCGTTTCCTCCGTGGTCACCGCAGTCATGAGCGTCCTATCCCGATAAAGCTTTTCGGTGGCGTTACACGATTGGGGGAAGGGTGCCAACTGCGGGAAAGACAGCCCCGTTATTCCAGATTGATTTGCTGTTCGAGGCTGCTGGCCTCATCCTGTCCCGCGTATGATGGCACACCGAGCGACAGGCTCAGGGTCAGCACCGTGACCGCAACACGAAACGATGCTTTCACGGCCTTCATCACGCATTTCTCCGACGCGCAAACCGCGCAGCAATCACGTCAGGATTTGTTGGTGATCCCTTGCGTCGTCGGGGTCGGAGGCGAGCCTCAAAGCTTTGGCAGCCGCCATATTGAGGGTCCACGCGCGACGAACGAGCCGATCGCTTCGCTTGTTCGAAGCGATCGGCCAAGTCTAGGGAGGAACCGCCCGTGGGGCGCGGCAAAGCGAGCTAATGCTCACGTACCAGCATAGTCTGCCCGGCGAACACGGACTATGATCTAGGTCACATGAGAACGAGCCACAGGGTGACGTCAGATCGCCCCGATGTCGTTGGTGTTGTACCCATCCGAAACTTGCATCCGCTGCATCGCGCCGGTCTCCTCGTGCCACGGTAATCCGGAGACCGGCAACGCCGACACTTGATGCATAGCCCGCCGCCGCAGGTCGGCGCGCAGCCGCTCGAAGACGCCACTCCAGTCGTTTCGCCGCTCCTGCCGATATAGTCTCGCGGTCGGGTACCACGGACTGTCCTCACGCTTGAGGAGCCAGCGCCAATCGGGGGTGAACGGCAGCAGGGTCCATACCGGGCGTCCGAGTGCGCCGGCAAGGTGCACGACCGACGTATCGACCGAAATCAGCAGATCAAGGGCGCACAGGGCAGCCGCCGTGTCTGCGAGATCGTTCAAATGCGGCGACAGATCGGTAACGGCGTGCGACAGTTCGAGCAATGCGGCATGATCCGCAGGCCGGACATCTTTCTGCAGGCCATAGAGCCGTACTCCGGGAGTAAGCAGTTCGGGTAGCAAAGCGGCCGCGGCGATCGAGCGCTGGCGATCACCCCTGTGTTTGGGGTTCCCGGACCAGACGACCCCCACACGGAGGTCGCCGTCGGCACCGAGGTGCTGCTGCCAGGCCGCGACTGCCGCCGGATCAGCGACAAGATAGGGGATTTCGGCCGGAATGTTGTCGAGATCGGTCCTGAATAGCCGCGCCAGGCTCATGAGCGGAATATGAAAGTCGAAGTGCGGCCGTTGCGCGTCTTCACCGATCACCGTTACTCCGGCGAGCGATGAGCGCAGCAGCCGCTCGAGCCCGCGGGGCGCAAGCAGGATCACGCGGGCGCCGGCGCGCGCCAGCAGCGGAAGATAACGGACGAATTGCAGGACGTCACCGAGCCCCTGCTCAGAGCGCACAAGCAGGGTGCGGTTAGCAAGATCTTCGCCTTGCCAGAGCGGTTGCGGCAGGTTCGGCGCGCTGAGGTTGCGAACGCCGCCGCGCCAGCGCCACTCGTATTCGTCCCAGCCTTGGTCAAGTTTGCCGTGCCGTAACAGGTTGATTGCCAGGTTGAACCGGATCTTGCCAGAGCTCGGTGCCAGCGCCGCAGCTCGCTGAACGACGTCGAGCGCAATCTCGCCGCGACCTTGTTGCTGGAGGGCGACGCCGAGATTGGACAATGCCTTCGCGTTCTCTGGATCCAGCACGAGGGCCTGCCGATAGCATGCGATCGCGGCGTCGAGCTGGTCCTGCCCCTGGAGGGCAACGCCGAGATTGATATGTGCGTCAACATGCGCGGGATCGAGCGCCAGCGCCTGGCGGCATGCCGCGACCGCCTCATCACGACAGCCAAGCTCTTCGAGGGCAGCACCGAGATTAATGGAAGCTTCAACGTTCGCGGGATCGAGGACCAGCGCCTTGCGGTAGCACACGATTGCCTCGTTGTGGCGACCGAGCTCCTCGAGCGCAAGGCCGAGATTGACGTAGGCATCGGCTCCGTCGGGACGGAGTTCGATCGCCCGCCGGTAAGCATCCACGGCGGCATCCGGCCGGCCGGCATCCTTGAGCACCACGCCCAGATTGAAGTGAATCACGGCCGAGTTCGGATCGCGGGTCACGGCCTGCTGCATGGCCTCGACCGCCTCGGCGTGCTGACCGCTGTCGTTGAGGGCAATACCGAGCTTGGAATGGAGCTGGGCGCGAGCCGCCGCCAATCGGATGGCGCGCCGATAACACGCGATGGCATCGACGCGGCGGCCGTCGACCGTGAAGGCGTCGCCGAGAATCTCAAGTGCCTGCGCATCGTTCTGGCGGATCGCCAAGGCGCGCTGCAGCAGCTCGATCGCCTCAGCGCGCGCTTCGGGCGTGCCGTCGAGGCAGAGCGCCACCGCCAGCAGCACCATGGCATCCCGATGGCGATGGTCTTTCGCCAGGATGGCACGGCACAGCGCCCCCGCCTCAGCAAGACGGCCACACGCGTGATGGCTCACGGCGGTCACAAAGGTCGCCCTGACGTCGCCGATGTGAACCATGGCGTTGTTCATCCCAGTTCCGCGTCCTGTTCTTCGATCTTCAACGGCCGACATGCGGATTTCAGGCAGAGTTTCGCGGTGAGCGGAACGGAGGGGATACGCGTCGGAGGTCCTGTGGGTAAAGCGGAGCAAAACTCATCGTCACCGCGATGCGGAACAGGATGGTTTTCGGCGCAGGTTTCATTGGCGACGAAGGACACGCATTTTGTGAAGCAACGATCGGGCAATGGAGACGTTCTGCCGGCGGGGAGGGCGGCGTGGCACTCAACAAAAGAGGAGTAGATGATGGACGCTCCGCGTACGCGACCAAAAATCCCCGGCTACGCAGGGCGTCGGATGCGTGACGTGGCCTGCTCGGATTATGTGGCGACAAGATAGATCGCGATGACGATGACCGCGGCCGAGACCAGCGCCGTAAACAGCATGCCATAGGGACGAGCCCACCTGCCTTCCGTCGTCCCGGCGACGTTGAGCTGCGGCGGTTCGGCTGGACCTTCGCGTATCATCGTCGCCTGTACTTCACAGGGATGAACGACGATGTGACGCCGTGTTCCGCGTTTGTCGCGAGGGAAAACCGCTTCATACATTTTCCGGACCATGCTCTAGCGAATTCGCGGTGCGGAACTTCTTGAGGCGGGTCGAGCTAGGGAACGATGCCACGGCAGGCCCAGGCGACGTTTGCAAAGGACCTCGGGCCATCGGGCCGGCCAGCCTCGTAGGCATCGCGCACGGCGGCGTCGGTGCGCGCTCGCTCCGTAGCGTCGAGCGATGCCACATATTTGCCGAGCGGCCCTTCGCCAGCGGCAATCGGCGCCCAATAGTCGGCAAAGCTTTGGTAGTCCATGCGGATCATCAGCTCCATTTCCGCCACGTCCACGAGACCCTGTTCGACAAAATTCCGCCTCAGTTCTCCCGGCTGCATCATCGGTTGAAAGCAATAGCGACTGCGCAGCTGTCGCCCGCTTTCACCGAGTGCCGCCACCGTGTCGACCATCATGCGCATGCCGGGCATGCCGCCGAGATGATCCCACACCGCTGCCGCGACCACGCCGCCCGACCGAACGACGCGGCGCATCTCGGCTACTGCCTTGCCGGCTTCGGGAACGAAGTGGAGCACGAGAAGCGCCAAAGCGCGGTCGAACGCGCCGTCCTCGAAGGGCAGGGCGCAGGCATCCGCTTGCCGGACGTTTATTCGCGGGTGTGTGTTGCGCCGGATCACCTCTTCGACAAAGACCGGCGAATAGTCGACTGCGGCGATTTCGGCGAGGTCAGCGGTTTTGGCGAGCGCGAAGGTCAAGCTCCCGGTGCCGCAGCCGACGTCGAGAATCCTTTCGCCGTCGGCAACCCCTGTGAAGTCGATGAATAGCCGCGCGAGTCGTCGACTCCAGCGGCCCATGAGCTGCTCATAGCCCGCGGCGTTGTGGACGTTGAATTCGGAGGTCATCGAAGTCTCCGTGCGCTCGCTCGATTTCTGGACTCGGCGAGCTCCTTTGACGGTTACCATGCCTCATCGAGGCCGAGATGCTCGAACACTTCGCGACGAAGCTCAACGAAGCGTGGATCGCCCCGGTGGCGTGGATAGGGCTGGCTGTTGACGATCTCGGCCTTGATCCGTGCTGGTCGGTCGCTCAGCACGACGACGCGGCCGGCAAGCAAGAGCGCCTCCTCGACATCGTGCGTGACCAGCAGCGCCGTGAAGCTTGAGCGCTGCCAAAGTGATACAAGTTCCGCCTGCATCGCGATGCGCGTCAGCGAGTCGAGCTGGCCCAATGGCTCGTCGAGAATGAGCAGCTTCGGGTCGTTGACCAGCGCGCGCGCCAGAGCCGCGCGTTGCGCCATGCCGCCGGAAAGCTGGTGCGGGTAGGCATTGGCGAAACTCGTGAGCCCGACCAGGCGCAGGGCGTCTTCAATACGTCCTCGATGGGAACGCAGCAACCCGCGTGCCTCCAGGCCCAGAGCAACGTTGCTCCAAACCGTCCGCCATGGGTAAAGCGTGGGATCTTGAAAAACGACGACGCGCGACGGATCGGGCGCTTCGATCTCCTTTCCCTCCGTTAGCAGGGAGCCGGCTGTTGGTGTGTCGAGCCCTGCAACCAGCCGCAGCAGGGTCGATTTTCCGCACCCACTCGGTCCCAGGAGAGCGACGAATTCGCCGCGGCCGACCTGCAGGCTGATGCGGTCCAATACCGGCAGCGGTTGCCCTTCGAGATCGAAGCGATGGCTTACTTCGCGGAGCGTCAGCGCGGATCCGCGGACCGGGTTTTCGCTTGCGATCGCCGCTACCACCGCACCAGACCTTTCTGCCAGGATAGCAGGTGGTCCCGCAAGCGGAACAGCAACGTGATCAGTCCGGAGCATAGGAACGCCATGAGCAGCAGCGCGGCGTACATGTTGGCGTAAGCCGCCCAACCCTGCGCCCATTGCAGATACCAGCCGAGCCCCGCCTTCACGCCCAGCATTTCGGCAACGACGAGAACCGCAAACGAGTTGCCGAGGCCCATGAACAGGCCAACGAAGACATGCGGCATTGCCGCCGGAATGGCGACCTTGAGCACGAGGAAACGCTGAGTCGCTCCCAATGTCCGCGCGATATCGTAATAGGCGCTCTTCACGCCGGCGACACCCGACCAGGTGAGCACGGTGACCGGGAATCCGGTGGCGAGCGCAATCAGGAAAATGCTGGCGCTGAAGCTCGACGGGAAAACGAAAAATGCGAGCGGCAGCCAGGCCGTCGCGGGCAGTGGCCCGATGAATCGCAAGACTGGGTGGATCCAATAGCCGACGAGCCGCGACCAGCCGATCGCCACGCCGGTCACAAACCCCACCGCCGCACCGATAAGATAACCGGTCGCGAGCAGACGAGCCGAGGCGAAGATGCCTTCAACCAGCCGCCCCCAGTCGTCGATGACGACTTCGACGATGGCCTGCGGCGGCGGAAAAAACGGCAACGGAAGCAATCCGAGCTTTGCTGTCACGACCTCCCAGGCAGCCAAAAACAGCGCAAGCGCGAACAGCCAGGGGAAAAGCCGCTTGAGACGCTGAAAAGCAGAAAAACGAACGCCGGCAACGGCCGCCAAGGCAAGGGCAATGGCCAATGCTCCACAAGCAATGGCGAGGCCGTCCGTGTAGATCCAATCGTTTTCGGGTCTATCCGGCCAGAACGCAGTGAGCGCGGCAACCACAGACCATGCGGCGGCCACAGATAGTCCGCCGATTAACGGCCCAGTGGTTGAACGTTCAAAAACGCCGAAACCCGATTTCTCTGATGGCCTCGGCACTTCGTCGATGACCGAGCTCACTGCGAATCTTCCCAATCGGCTCAGCTTAGAACGTCAAGATAGATCCGTTCGGCGAACTTGGCCGGATCAGTGCTTCGCTTGATGACGTTCACTGCCTTGAGTTCATCGGTGTACTGTAAAAGCTGCTTCTTGAGCACCGCGCCGACGGGATGATTGTGGTGAGTATGGCTGCGATACATCGTGGCGAGATCCTCTACGGACCCTTTCCCGCCATAGCCCGAATAGATTGCTGCGGCATCGGCGGGATCGGTGGCAACTCGGTCTGCCGCTTCCAGTATCGATCGTGTGAGAGCGGCCGCCACCGGCATTTCGTTTCGGGTGAGGCTGCCACGTATCGCGAGAACGCAGCAGGTTCGATCGACGAATTCACCCGTCAAGTTCGTCGCGATCTCGTTGAGCTTGCCGTCCTTGAGCCACAGATAGGGCAGCGGATCGATCTCGGCCAGCGCCTGCACTTCGCCCTTATCGACGGCAAGCGCGAGCAGATTGGCCGGGTACTGGCGCCACTCCACCTCTTGGGCCGGATCGATGCCCTTCTTGGCGAAGTAGATCGAAAAGAAGTTCTTCGCGGGGCTCGCTTGATCGCTGATCGCGATCGCCTTGCCGCGCAGGGACTCCAGGCTGTCAATGTTCGCGGCCTTGGAGCCGAGGAGCCGGATGCAGCCGCCATGCACCCCGGCGGTGATCCGAACGTCGAAACCTTGCTCCAGCGGTTTGAGCCAGCGCAGGGCCAATCCTAGACCAGCATCCGCCTTGCCGGTTGCAATCGCCTCCAACAACTGGTCGGTCGAACCCCCGAAATTGACGAAATCGACATCGAGGTTGTGCTTGGCGAAGATACCCCGTTCCTTGGCGACTGGCGCAGCGACTGTGCAGGCCGCGTTCGCGTTCCAGGCGATCTTGAGTTGGCGGGGCGGGCCCTGCAGCTCTTCGCTGCTCGCTGCGACGCGGCAAATAAAGGGCTCGGCCGGAATATCAGACAGCGATCCAGTCCCGGATGCCGTCAGCGCGCGAGCTGCTCCGAACATCCCAAACGGCGCCGCGGCGCCGACGGTGCAAACCAAGGTGAGCACCGAGCGGCGAGAGAGGGCACCTCGCTTTGCCTCGGACAGACCTTGCGTCAAGCTGTTGTCAATTTCGCGCTTTTCCATGTGTTGCTCCCAAACTCGCGTGTGAATGGAAAAAACCCATCGGAACCGGGTGGCGCTTTGTGGGGCCTTAGCTCGCCTCTCTTGCTTTGGGCATCATCCGAGCCCGTCGGCTGCACTGGTATGAAGCGTTTCACACTAACGCAAAAAATTGGAAGGAGATAGCTGCGCGACGATCAAGGCTCTCGTCAATCGTGTTGACCTACTCGCGGCAAGCTACCGGTTGGGTTTCGCGCCCTTGATCCATGTCGACCCTTCGCTTCACTTGCTCGATTGCGGGAATGTCATCAATGTTGCGCCGGGGCATCCTTGCAAGGAGGTCGCATGATTACCGCCGTTGTACGATACAAACTGCCGCCGCAGATCGACTACGCGGCGTGTCGCGAGCACTTTCACAAGATCGCACCCAACTTCCGCGAAGTGACAGGGCTGATCAGCAAGCACTTCATCTGGTCCGAGAGCGGCTGGGCGGGCGGCGTGTACCAGTGGGAGCGCATCGAGGACGCCAAGGCGTTCTACTCCGGGCCGTGGCTCGAGGGCATCATCCAGCGCTACGGCATGAAGCCGCAGATCGATCTGTTCGAGGTCTTTGCGGTGACCGACAACGCCTGCGGCAAGGTCGAACTGTTCAAGGAGACCATTGCCGCCAAGTGACTCCGAGCAAGTCTCGCTCATCTGCTTTTAGAGCATGGCATGCAGAGCCCTGGCGTCGTCGGCGGTAGCGAGATGACGTCCGAGTAAGGCCCTGCATATCTCAAGGTTTCGGCTGCATGCCCTGCAAAAAGCGAAGCGGGTTGAGCGGGCCAATGGGGATCAGTTCGAAGCTCATCATATGTGCCTTACCCAAAGGCAGCTTTTCGAGCATTTCGTGAGCGACCGCCGGATCAGTGACGTTGATGATGAACGCCACGCCCGGCTTTCCCTGTAACGAGTACCACTGCTCGATCTTGCCATCGAGGTAAAGGTCGACAGTTTCCCGAACTTCCTCCGGTAGGACAGCAAACACCTGCGATTGTTCAAAACCGGGATTGATTGTCCCGATGGCGAGAATTTTGGTCGTCGGCGTCGTTTTCATAGCGGCTCCTTGTGCGTTTGCTGAATTGAAGCCGGCGAGGCAGCCGATAAGTGTCAATGCGGCGGCAGAAGCGAAGTTCATGTTGTCTCCCCTCTGTGTGTCGCTCGGGCGACCGAGTGAACCCGTTGGGAGAGCATCGCCTGCGAGGCAGCCGGATAGCAACGATAATCGCCTCTTCCGCGGAGGCGCGCAGTCCATTGAATGGTGACATCAAGGGTCAATGCAGGACGAAAAGGGCCGCCCGCTCGGAGCAATCGGCCAGTCTCACTTGAGCTCCCTGAGCAGTCTCCGCGTCTCACTCAACAATTCCTGAATTTGCTTTTGCTCGGCCATGGCCTTCTTCGTGAACAGCCCATGCTTCCGGGCATTCCTGTTTCCCCGTGGCGCGCCCGATCTCTCCGCGCCGCCGTGCATTCGGCAGCGCCTCTTACCCTGCGTTGCCGGTGCGCGACAGATGCCGCCGCCGCGCGTTCTGGCGCCGCAGCGCGGGCTTGCCAGCATCGCGCTCGTGGTGCGGGCGTGACCGCCGCTCATGCGGAGGCATCTTGGCTTGCGTCGACGGGGTCCCGTCCGCCGACAGGTGTCATCGGGACCGTCCGCGCATTCGCTAGCGCGGCTACCGGGCTCGCCTCCGACACGATCATGCGCGCGTGCTGCGTGACGTTGCCGACAATGGCCTTGCCGCCGTCCTGCACCGACAGGTTTTGCACGGTGATGGCCGGCTCGCCCTTGTTCCGGTAGCGGTTGAGCGCCTCGATCTGGGCCGGAAACGTACGTACGAGCTTGCCGAGCGCACGGGCGGCGCTGTCCTGGCACTGGATGTCGCCGGCGCTGGCGAGATGATGCGCACTTCGCATCGCGGTAACGTGCACGGCGATCATCTGCGCCGCCAGCATGGCCTCGATGGCATCCCGGGGCTTGATGCCCTGCATCATCGAAATCATGAAGGCGAGGTTGGCGTGGTCGAGCTTGTTGCCGTTCACGCTCGCCTTCAACAGTTGCTTGAGAATGCCGTACATGGCGTCGCTGTCGGCGACCCCGAACGTCTCAGCCATCAGCCGTTCGCCCGTCTCCAGATCCGGATGGTCGATCTCAAAGCCGCGTTTGGAGAACTTGATCCTCGGGAATTCTGTCGTTTGCGGTCGATCGCCTGCTGCGATTGCCGCGGTGTTGTGGTTCGAAGAGGGCGTCATGTCGCTGCTTCCTTGGGTCGGCGCAGGCGCGTGGGTGGATGCGCGCCAGGCCGATCGCCTGTCCGCGGCCCGCCGGACCGATTGCTGATGTCGTTGAGGATGTTTTGCGCGCAAGGTGTCGCGACGCGCCGTTGCCGGGCACGCCGTGGGTCGCTTCAGGGATTTGGCAATGATGGCATTATGCCGGTGATTTGCCCGACGTGTCAAAGGATTTCGTAAAATCGTAAGGCCTGTGCCTCCCGTCCCCGCTACTTTGCATCGGGGTTGTCTTCGAGAGTTTTGATGGGGCTGGCCAAACCGGCCTGACATGGCGCGCCTCGCAGCTTAAAGCCACAGGATCTGCTTGCGATAGCTGAGGTCAGTCAGAAGCGGCTTGGCTGGGCCCTGGTGGAATACCGCGCCGCGCTCCAGCGCGAAGACGCGATCGGCGAGCGCGAGCACGAGGTCGAGATTGTGCTCGACGATCACGATCGACGTGTGTCGCCGGAGCTGGTCGAAAACCTTGAAGAGCTCGAGCGTCACCGCCGGTGCAAGCCCCTCGAAGGGCTCATCGAGCAGCAGCAGGCGAACATTGCCGGACATCGCCCGGGCGACCGCCACCATCTGCTGCTCGCCGCCGGACAGATAATCTGCCGCGACGTTCATGCGCTCCTTCAGTCGCGGGAAGGTGCGCAGGATCTGCGCCTCGTCCCAGACCACGCCGTCGCTGCCGTCGGTCTTGCGTGCGAGGCGGCCGAGCGCGAGGTTCTCCCGGACGGTCATGCCGGCGAACAGGCCGCGGCCCTGCGGCACATAGCCGATGCCGCGGCGCGCGATGTCGGGCGCGTCGAGGTGCACGATGTCCTCGCCGCGATAGTCGATGCTGCCGGATGCCGCGGGCACGAGGCCTGCGAGCGTTTTCAGCAGCGTCGACTTGCCGGCGCCGTTGCGACCCAGGAGCGCGACGATCTCGCCCTCGCGCACGTCGAGCGAGGCGTCGTTCAGAATGTGGCTCTTGCCGTAAAACGTGTTGACGTGCTCGAAGCGCAGGATCGGCTTTGTCGCGCTTGCGGCATCATCGCTGCGCTGATGCGCGACGGCGGGGATGCCCGTGCCGGTGTAGATCTCCTGCACCCGCAGATCTGCGCGCACCGCATTGGGGCAGTCCGACATCAGCACTTCGCCCTGGTTCATCACGGTGACGACGGCTGAGAAGCCGAGCACGCGGTCGATGTCGTGCTCGACGATCAGCACCGGGATGTTGGCGGCGATGTTCTTGACGAGGTTGGAGACGCGCTCGCGCTCGGCGGCGGCAAGGCCCGCGAGCGGCTCGTCGAGCAGCAGCACCTGCGGCTTGCAGCCGAGCGCGATGCCCAAATCAACAAGTCGCTGCCCGCCATAGGAGAGCTCGCCGCCCTCAATCTCCTCGATGCCTTCGAGCCCGAGGAATTTGATCAGCTCAGCCGTCTCGGCGTGGATCTCTTCGTACGCGTCGATGTCGTTCCAGATGTTGAAGCGCATCGGCCGGCGCGCCTGAAGCGAGAGCCTTAGGTTCTCGTAAATGGTGAGGCCGCGGAACAGGTTTGTGATCTGGAACGAGCGTGCCAGCCCCCGATGGCAGATCAGGTTCGATGGTACGCCCGCAACCTCACGGCCGTTGAGGCGGATGCTGCCCTGGTCGGGCGCGTAAAGGCCGGAGACCAGGTTGAACAGCGTGGTCTTGCCGGCGCCGTTCGGCCCGATCAGCGCGTGGATTTCGCCGGCACTGATGCTGATGCTCGCATCGTGCACGGCACGGATGCCGCCGAACTTTTTCGAGACGCCGCTCACCTCGAGCACCGTGCCCTTCAGCGCCTCGGTCCGCAGGAAGGCCGGCAGCGGCAGGCCATCATAGATCTTGCGCCGGCTCATCGCTGCCGACTCTTCGCTGGCAGGCTGGATGCGACGCATGATCAGCGCGCCGATGCCGACGAGGCCGCCGGGCGAAAACATCACGAAGGCGACGAAGGTGATGCCGAACCAGAGCAACCAGTCCGACGTCCAGATCGAGAACAACTCGCGGAACAGGATGAAGAACAACGCGCCTAATGCGGGGCCGAGCATGCTGCGCATGCCGCCGATCACGACCATCGCAAGAAGCTCGCCGGCAAACGGGACGGAGACGGCCTCCGCCGAGACGAGATAGTTCAGGAACGCGATCAGCGCGCCGGCAATGCCGGTGACTACCGCCGAGATCACGAAGACCGCGAGCTTGTAGCGTTCGACCGGATAGCCCTGGAACGTCGCGCGCAGCTGGTTCTCGCGGATCGCGACCAGCACATGGCCGAACGGCGAGCGCGCCAGGCGCAACAGGAGGTAGAGGACGACGAGGCCGATCGTGGCGACGACGGCGTAATAGGCCACCGCATTGTCGAGATCGAGCGGGCCGACGTGGCCGCGCTTCAGCCCGCCGAGACCGTCCTCACCACCGGTCAGGCTCGTCCAGCGGAACGCCGTCGTATAGACCAGTGCCGCGAGCGCCAACGTCAAAAGCGAGAAATAAACGCCGCGCCGGCGCAGGATCAGCGCGCCGACGACCGCCGATGCCGCGCCGACGATAACCGTCGAGAGCAGCAGCGGCAGCCAGATCTCGCCCGGAAAGAAGCGGAGCTGGATCAGGCCTGCCGCGTACGCGCCCACGCCGAACCAGGTGCTGTGGCCGAAGGAGACGAGGCCGGTGTAACCGATGCAGAGGTTGAGCCCCATGGTGGCGATCGCAAGGCCGATCACCCAGGTGCCGGTGTTGAGTGACAGGCCGAGGGCCCTCAGCACGAACGGCAGTGCGATCACTGCGATCGCCGCGATCAGCAGCGGTTTCAGCTTGTCGAAGGTGGACGCCCGCCTCATTCGAACTTCTCGATGCGTTCGCCGAGCAGGCCGCGCGGTCGCACCAGTAGCACCAGGAACATCAGGATGTAGATCGAGGCTTCGCCCGCGGCCGGCTCGAAATGAATGGCGATGCCGCGCACGACGCCGACGAGCAGGGCGGCGATGACGACGCCCCAAAAGCTGCCGAGGCCGCCGATCACGACGACGACGAAGGCGACCGTCATGATCTCGGCGCCCATCGCCGGATGCACGGTCGTGATCGGCGCGAAGAACGCGCCGCCGAGCGCGGCCATGCCGACGCCGAGCATGACGATTGCGGTCATGTAGGGCTGAAGCCGAATGCCGAGCGCGGCCACCATGTCCGGCCGCTGGATGCCGGCGCGCACCACGCGTCCGAACGAGGTCTTGTGCAGGAGCAGCCAGATGCCGACGAGCACCACTGCCACCACCGCCAAGATCAGCAGGCGATAGCGCGAAAACAGAAAATCACCGACGATCACCGAGCCGCGAAAGCTTTGCGGGATCTCGGCCGACACCGGCGCCGCGCCCCAGATCATGCGGATCGCCTGCTCGGCAACCATGGCAAGGCCGAAGGTCACAAGAAGACTGAGGATCGGGTCGGACGTATAGAAACGGCGCAGGATGAAGCGCTCGAAGAGGATGCCGAGCAGCGCCACGGCAAGTGGCGAGATCACCACTGACGCGCCGAAACTGAGGCGATGCGTCAGCTCGACGAAGACATAGGCGCCGAGCGCATAGAAGGCGCCGTGCGCGAGATTGACGATGCCGCCGACGGAGAAGATCAGCGACAGCCCGAGCGCGATGAGCAGGTAATAGCCGCCGAGCACGAGGCCATTCACCACCTGTTCCAGCAAGAACTCGAACTGCATGTTGCGTCCATCACCCTGGCAAAGCGGCGCCGGCTGCTCTGCCGACGCCGCTGGCGCCACTGACCATTTTGCGCGAGAGCGTGCGTCAGGCCTTCATCTCGCAGGGATTCTGTTCCCTGGTCGGATAGATCTGTTCGAGAGGATCGTTCGCCGCCGGCACGGCGTCGCCCAGCACCAGCATGTCCCACTGGTCCTTCATCTGCTCCTTCGGCTTCACCGTGAACGGATAGGCCTCCTGCACGAGCTGATGATCCCAGGAGCGGAAATAGGCCTTGCGCGCCTTGCCGATGTCGAACTCGGACTGCTTCTCGAAATAGCCGATCAGCTCGCCGCTGTCGGTCGACTTGGTCGTGTTGATCGCCTCCGCGAGCAGCTTGAGCGTCACATAGTCGATCCAGGCGTGGTTTTCCGGCGGCTTGCCGTACTTCTTGCTGAAGGCCGTGACGAACGCCTTCGAGGTCGGATTGTCCAGCGTGTGATACCAGACTGTCGGCCAGGTGCCGCTGAGATTGCCGGCGCCCGCCGCCCAGGCATCGCCGGTGTTGAGATTGAAGCCGACCAGCGGATAGGGCAGGCCGAACTCGGCATATTGCTTGACGAGATTGGTGACCTGGTTGCCGGCGAGGTTGCAGCACACCACATCGGGCTTGGCTTGACGCGCTTTCAGAAGATACGGGCTGAAATCGGTGACGTCGGTCGCGATCAGCTCGTCGCCGATCAGATTGGCCTCGTGCGTGCCGAAGAAGGCCTTGGCCGCCTTCAACAGGTCATGACCGAAGATGTAGTCGGCGGTGAGCGTGAAGAATTTCTTACCCTTCACCATGCCCTTCTGCGACAGCGCGGTGCCAACCGCATTGACCATCACGGTGTTGGGGATGTCGCAGTGGAAGGAATATTTGTTGCAGTTCTTGCCGCGCAGCGCGTCGGAGCGCGCGCCGGTCGAGAAGAACACCTTCTTGTTGCGCTCGGCGACCTGCATGATCGTGAGCGAGGACGCCGACGAGATCTCCCCGAGCAGCACGACGGCGCCATCCTGTTCCAGCATCCGCTGCGCCTTGGTCGCGGCGGTCGCGGGGTTGACGGAGTCTTCGGAGAGCAGATCGATCTGCTTGCCCAGGATGCCACCGGACTGGTTGATCTCGTCGGCGGCGAGCTTCACGCCGAGCTGGGCATAGCCGCCGATTACGCCGAGAAAGCCGGTCAGCGGCGTCAGGTGTCCGATCCTGATCTTCTCCACCTGGGCGCGCGCGATGGCGGGAAATCCAAGCGCGGATGCGCCGGCAAACGCCGCGCTCGCCCTTAGCAATGTCCGTCGGCTGGTGCGGATCATCTCAAAGCCTCCTCCCCGGTGCATCGCGGTGTCCCCCTTCAGTATCGACTATGCGATATTGTGAGAGATGCTTTTTTAATGCTGGAGGATAATCCCGAACGCGGTTGCCGGTGTCAACCGGCAAAATCGCCGCTTGCGCGCCACTTAGACTTTTTTCGCTGCTGGCTTGGATGTCGTGGTATTGGCGCCGAACTCCGCGGAGAGACGGTTGGCCGCGACCTGGACGACCTGCGCGCTCGCATGCAGCGCCTGGTTGGACAGTCGCCAGATCGGTCCGGAAATGCCGAGCGCCCCGATCGCCTGTCCGGTGAAATCCAAAACCGGCACGGCGACGCAGCGCACTTCCGAATTGAACTCGCCATCATCGAAGGCGACGCCGGTACGCTGCACCTCGGCGATCTCGCGCATCAGCACGCCAGGATCGGTGATGGATTTCGGCGTCGACGGCTTCAGCTCGGCGCGATCGAGGAAACGCTTGAGCTGTTCGGGACGCAGCGAGGCAAGAATGATCTTGCCCAGTGCCGTGCAATGCGCAGGCCGTACCACGCCGACACGGTCCGTGAGCTGGAACGCGCCCGGCCCGCTGGTGCGCGCGATGACGATGACGGCATCGCCCATGCGCACGGCAAAATGGCTGCTTTCGCTGGTCTCCCGCGACAGATCCTCCAGCACGGGCGTTGCGACATTGACCATCTCGATCTCGTCGAGCGCGGATGCCGCGAGCGCAAACAGTGGACGGCCGATGCGATAGCGCTTGTTGGCCTTTTCCTGCCGGAGATAGCCGAGCGAGACCAGCGTCTTGGCGAGATGAAAAGTGGTCGAGTTGTGCAGGCCGACGAGCTTGCTCAATTCGGCGAGGCCAATCCCTTCGCGATGCCGTGCAACCTCTTCCAGAATCGAGAAGGCGCGGCCGAGCGACTGCACGCCGCCGCCGCGCTGCTTGTCCTCGGCGTCGTCGCCATCCGTCGGTGTCGGCGGGACCAGTTCTGCTATGGCCGCCTTGCGCGGGCTTGCGGGCTTTTCACGAGTGCCGGGCGTGGTGCGCGATCTCAAGGAAAATGCCCCCTTCGATGAATCCATCATGGCTCGAGTCCTGACACTAACACGCGATTGGCAGCGGAGCCTCGCGCGTTTCCCTGGAACGAAGGTTATCACAATATAAATTGACGTACAGCATTATGAGAAATAGGGTGCCGGCGGCTCAACGATGGCCGCCGCATCGAAAAGAAGCCGTCGGGCCGCAGGGAGACGAGTTGAATGTCGCGAAACATGCTCAACGGCGCCCAGGTCATTGTCGACTACCTGATCCAGGAGAAGGTGCCGCAGGTGTTCGGGCTGTGCGGCCACGGCAATATCCAGTTTATCGACGCGCTGTATGAGCGTTCGTCCGAGATCAAGACGATTTCGGTTCATCATGAGAGCGTCGCCGGCTTCATGGCCGACGTTTACTACCGCGTCTCCGGGCGTCCGACTGCGACTTTCACCTCCTGCGGGCCAGGGTCGGCCAATTTGCCGATTTCGCTTGCGAATGCCTTTCTCGATTCCGTGCCGTTCATGGCGATCACTGGCAACGTGCCGACCAGCCAGTTCAATCGCGGCGCGTTCCAGGAAATGTACCGGCACCATCAGGCCGATTTTCCCTCCACGGTGCGTTCGATCTGCAAGAAGGTGTTTCAGCCGACGCGCGGCGAGATGGTGCCGCTTGCGGTGCGGCAGGCCTGGAAGACCATGATCACGGGACGGCCGGGGCCGGTGGTGGTCGACGTCCCCTTCGATGTCTTCATGGAGTCGGCCGCGGAAGAAGCACCGAAGGCGATCGACTGGAACGCAAATATCTCCAGCCGCTGCGGCGCCGATCCCGAAGGCGTGGTCAAGGCGGTCGATATGCTGCTCGCTGCCGAGCGCCCTGTGATGCTGGTCGGGCAGGGCGTGCGTTACGGCGGTGCTGCGGACGAGCTCCGCTGGCTCGCCGAGCGGCTGCAGATTCCGGTTGCGGCGTCAGCCTCTGGTCTCGGCGCGCTCGACGTCAGTCATCCGCTGGCGCTCGGTCTCGTCGCGCGTGCCGGGCACTATCAGGCCAATCACGCAACGCGTCAGGCCGATGTGCTGCTCGCCCTCGGCGTTCGCTTCGACGATCGCACCTCGAGCTCGTGGATTCCCGGTTATTCCTTCACCATCCCGCCGACCCGGCTCATCCACGTCGACATCGACCCCGAGGAGATCGGCCGCAACTATCCGGTCGCGCTCGGGCTGATGGCCGACGTCCGCACCTTCCTGCGGCAGGTGCATGCCGAGCTCGATCGTCGCGACAACCTGTTCAGGAAGTCCGATGCGCGCAAGAAATGGCTGGCGCGGATCGATGGCTACCGCAGGGAATGGGACAAGTTCGTCGCGCCTGGCTTTTCCGACGACACTACCCCGATCAACCCGCAGCGCGCCGCTGCCGAGATCGACAAGGCGCTCCCGGAGGACGCCATCCTCGTCAGTGACATCGGCGTGCACCACAACTGGCTCTTGGGCTTCTGCAAGCCGAAGCGGCCGGATTCGCTGATCGGCTCGATGGGGTTTGGTCCGATGGGCTTTGGCGTCGCCGGGGTGATGGGTGCGAAGTTCGCCGCGCCCGATCGGCCCTGTGTGTCGGTGTGCGGCGACGGCGCCTTCTTCATGCATGCCAACGTGCTGGGTACCGCCGTCGAATATGATCTGCCCGTGGTGTGGGTGGTCTGGAACAACTACGCCTATGCTTCGATCCGCGGCTTGCAGCGTGGCTATCTCGGCGGCCGCGAGCTCGCGACGGACTTCAAGGACCCTGTCAGCGGCCAGCGCTACAATCCTGATTTCGCGGCGATGGCGCGCTCCTGCGGGGTCGAGGGCGTGCGGGTGGATCGCGCCGCAGATATCGGCGAGGCCATCCGCAAGGGCATCGCGGCCAACAAGCCCTATCTCATCGACGTTGATATCGCCGCCGACGTCAACCCGGCCGGGGCCGGCGTGTGGGAGCTGCCGGGCCTCGGCCAAAGCAAGGCGGGCATCGGCACGCGCTATCAGCCGGGCTGATCGCGCGCGACGCGACTTTCAAGACGCAACATCAGGGGACACGGGAATGACGCTCGCAGGCAGGAAGGTCGTGGTGGTCGGTGGCTCCTCCGGCATTGGGCTTGCCACAGCCGAGCTCGCCAAGAAGCAGGGCGCGGACGTCATCATCGCCTCACGCAATGCTGCGAAGCTCGACGCCGTCGCCGAGCGGCTGAATGTGATTGCGATCCCGGCCGACGTGACCAGCGATGGGAGCGTCGCCGATCTGTTCCGACGCACCGGCGCGGTCGATCACGTCGTTCTGACCGCGGCACAGCTCAAGACGGGTCCGTTCAAGACGGTCGCCATGGACGACGTGCGCGGCACGATGGAAGGAAAGTTCTGGGGTGCCTGGCGCGTGGCGCGCGAGGCAGAGATCAGGCCTGGCGGCTCGCTCACGCTGGTCACCGGCTTTCTCAGCGTGCGGCCGCGTCCGAACTCGGCGATCATCAGCGCCGCGAACGGTGCGCTGGAATCGCTGGCACGAGCCCTCGCGCTGGAGCTTGCGCCGGTGCGCGTCAATGCGGTGTCGCCGGGCGTGGTCGACACGCCGATCCGCGCCGCGATGCCGGAAGCGGCGCGGCGCGAGATGCTGGCGAAGACGGCCGCCGCGCTGCCGGTTGGCCGCGTCGGCGCAGCCGAAGACATCGCGCAGCAGATCCTGAGCTTCATGGTCAACGGCTTCGCCACCGGATCGATCGTCTATGTCGATGGTGGCGCGCTCGTGAACTGATCCGGAAGGGAGTTCGATCATGGCAGATGAAACCAACGGCGCCTTCATCCGTAACATCGCCGAAGTGCCCTGGCGCGAATTCCCCAACCATTTCGGCGGCGCCTTGTCGAAACCGCTGGTGATGCCGGAGAATTCGGGCTCGCGTCACATCGACTACCGTATCTCGATGTACCAGCCGATGGCTCATGTCGCCCGCCACCATCACAAGGTGCAGGAGCAGGTCTACCACGTCCTCGAAGGCGAGGGGTTGATGGAGATCGCGGGCAAGAACCGTGTCGTGCGCAAGCACGACGTCATCTTCCTGCCGCCTGGTGTCGAACACGCGATTTCCAACTCAGGCCTGGTCGATCTCGTGTTCCTGGTGGTCACCTCGCCGGTGACGGATGACGAGAAGCCGGTCTGAGCGGGCAGTACCGGAAGGGAATGGGCGTCCTGGGGATTTCGAGATGATGGCAATTTGCCACTGATTTGCCCGACGTGTCAAATGATTTCGTAAAAGACGAAGTCGATCATGCCGGCGACATCCGGCTACTTTGCATGGGGTTGTTTTCGAGATTTTGCCCTGAGGCGTTGGCGCGGCGCGCCAACGCGAGCTATCCCGAGCCGCCGTCGACGCGCTGCGCCAGCCGATCGAGCAGCGGACGCTGGCCCGCATTGATCTTCTCGTGTGCCGTATCGAGCACGAACCATTCGGCGCGGTCGACCTCGGGAAAGCGCCGCCGCTTGCCGCTGCGCGGTGGCCATTCGATCTCGAACGTGTTGCTGCGAATAGACTGCGGATCGATATCGAACTTCGTGGCGAACGCCGTGACAATCTTGCCGCCGCGTTGCTTGACCTGACCGAGCTCGAGCAGCGGCACCGTCAGCTCGAATCCGAGCTCCTCGGCGAACTCCCGCCGCGCGGCTGCCTCGGCGTTCTGGCCCTCAAGATATTCGCCCTTCGGGATCGACCAGGCACCCAGATCCTTGTTGCGCCAGAATGGCCCGCCGGGATGTACGAGCAGGACCTCGATGCCCGATGGCCGCATCCGATAGGCGATGATCCCGGCACTCTTCAACGACATCGCAGGTTCCGTGGCCTGTCCGTCTTGCGTGCATTTCAACACAGGTCGGAAGCCAGCAAAAGATCGTCGAGGGGCTTCCGTATCAGCTCGAAGATCGCTCGCGCAATGCGATGCGAACGGCGTGGGTCTTTGCGCTTCTCGCCGCGCGTGCGGCGATCATGCTGCGCGCCTTACCGAGCCGCGTAGCACTGGCCGACGGTGTGCTTTTCTTGAGCACCAGTGCGAGCCGCTTGCGTGCTTGGTACGCGGCGAGCTTTGCCGTGGCCACCGCGGCTTGCGCCTTCTGGATTAGTGCCGTGACACTTGCTGCAGGTGAGGCCGAGACGAACGCGACCTCCTTGGTCTTGGATAACCCGCCGACGCCTTCGCACGGCGCTTCGCTGGGAAGATCAATTCGGATCGCGAGCATGTCGGCGTCCTCGATCCAGTCTTCCGCCCTGGTGCCGGTGATGATGCGGACGTAATCACGTGTCTCGCGCGGAAGTGCGCTCTGCTTCGCCAGCCATTTCTGGATGCGGCCGCTGCCGGCGTTGTAGGCGGCTGCGGCGAGGCCAAGATTGCCGAAATCATCACGCAGCTTGCGCAGCAGCCTTGCGGACGCGGGCAGCGCCTTGAACGGATCAAAGGGATCGTCGAGCCCGACTTCGGCTGCGGTTTCCGGCATGAATTGCGCGACGCCTCGCGCCCCGGCGTGGCTGACCTCGTTCGAGCGGAAGCGGCTCTCTTGCCAGATCAGGCGTGCAAAGAACGGGACCGGGATTTCGCTGTTCTCGGCGGCCTCGCGCAGTGCGTGACAGAATGCATCGTGCGGCGACCCTTCCGCCTTGCGTTCGGTGCTGGTATCCGCCGGCGCGTCTGACGGGGCAGAATTCTCTTGTGCGGGTGTCGCATTCGACTGCTCGTCGGCCTTGGCCCTTTCAAACAGCGCTGCGAAGGCGGTGGAGATTTGTTCGGATGGACTGATTGCGATGAGGAGAGTGTTGGCGCTCGATGGCGGATTGGCCGGTCCATCGAGGTCGAGCATCAGGACGAGGAACGCGGCGAGCGCCGCGAAAACAAATCGCATTGCTTGGGTGAGCCTCAATTGTAGCTGGGTTGGCCGCAAATGCGCTGCGGATAGGGACTTTTTGACGAGTCGATTGCGGCGAAGCTGCGATCTTTGCTGTTCCGTGCAGGAACACCGTATTTTCCTCGCTCTGGAACTTCGTCGCGTTCCGTGACTTTACGGAGAAGTCCCTGGCTGAGGATGCAGCATGTTGCGAACGCTTGCCGCCGTGGTGCTCTCGTTCCTTGCGGTGACGCCTGTCATCGCAGGTGGCCTCGATGCCGCTGCGATCAACGACGCGGTCATGCCCGCGAAGCCGACAGGCTCCGATAAGCCGAGCAGCTCCGTCGTCAAGCTTCAGATCCTGCTCGACCGGGCGCACTTCTCGCCCGGCGAGATCGACGGCAAGCTCGGCGAGAACGCGCAGAAGGCGTTGTCCGCTTTTGCCGAAGCAAATGAGCTAAATCTCGAGAAGACGATCACGCCGCATCTCTGGGACAAGCTCACGGCGACGAGCGACGGCCCGGTCATCGTCGACTACAGGATCACGGAAGCAGATGTGAAGGGACCGTTTCTCAAGAAGCTGCCGGCGAAGATGGAGGCCATGAAGAGTCTCGCGGCGCTGAACTACACGAGTCCGCGCGAAGCGCTCGCGGAGAAATTCCACATGAGCGAGGCGTTGCTCAGCGCTATCAACCCCGGAAAAAAGTTCGACAAGGCGGGCGAGATGATCGCCGTTGCAAATGTCATTGGGCAGCCGAATGCGATGCCGGTCGCACGCGTCGAGATCGACAAGGCGCGGCAGACGCTGAGGGCGTTCGACGCCAGCGGAAAGCTGCTCGCGTTCTATCCTGCGACAGTCGGCAGTTCAGAGAAGCCGACGCCGAGCGGCACGCTGAAAGTGACGGCCATCAATCAAAATCCGACCTATCGCTACAATCCGGATTACAGGTTCAAGGGCGTGAAATCGAGAAGGCCTTTCACGATCAGGCCCGGCCCGAACAACCCTGTCGGCTCGACCTGGATCAACCTGTCCGCCGAAGGCTATGGCATTCACGGCACCCCCGATCCCGGCAAGGTGAGCAAGTCGGCTTCGCACGGTTGCGTCCGGCTGACCAACTGGGATGCGCTGGCGCTCAGTGCGAACATCAAGCGCGGAACGCCGGTGGCGTTTCTGGACCGGCCGGGAGAAGCGACAACGCCTGCGCAGAACAGGCCGCTCGCAAAGAGCTCGCGGATGTAGCCTACTTGCAAGACAATCGTCGTCCCCAGACGGAGGCGCGGCTAGTCCTTGGGAAAGTCCTTGCGCATTGCGATCTCGGCGGCATCGCCAGGCGACAGCACGGTTTGGTCGAAGGCCGGCTGCGGCCTCGTCATGATGTCGTACAGCGAGATGCCCTTGATGGGCTTTGCCATCAGCTCGCGCACGCATTCGGCGAGCGTGCCGTTGTAGACGAGATAGGGCGGGCCTCGGTCCTTGAGGCGCTGGCCCTTCAGCGATGGCCACTTCTTCAGTTCGGCCGGCGCATCATAGGCGATCGGCGAGCTTTCTCTAAACATGCGCGTGAGCCCTGCGGCTTGATCTGCCGGGGACCCTAAGGCCCCCGGAGTAAACGCATGCTAAAGAATTACTTCAAATCAGCCGGCAACGAAGGCGAGCAAGGTACCGTTGGCGGCGGCCGGCGCTACGCAGATCGCAGCGCCGCTGCGCATGGCGGCTGCACCGAGGGCCTTCTCGGTCGCCGCGAGATCGCCGCTGACCAGCACAAGTGCTGCACCACCGCGTTCGGCAAGACCTGCGAGCGGAACGCCAGGATAGCGCTTCCCGAGCTGGTCGAGCGTCAAGAACACGAAGTCGGCGCGGTCGCCGCCGGAGGGCACGGTCGCCGCGCCGTCGGCTTCTGCTTTTGGCTCGCGGTCGATCAGGCGTGACAGGTGCGCGGCGTCCTTTGCGGGTTCGGGGCTTGCAATCAGCACCTGCTTCAACCGCTTCGCTCCGTTGGGGTGCGTCATCAGTTCGGGAATCCATACCGTCTCGCGTGTCTTGTGCTGGCAGGCGAAGATGCGCACGCCGCCCGGCGCTTCCGCGACGGGCCACTGGAAGACGCGGAATTTCGCCGCCGACACAGTGCCGTTTGGCAGCGTCACCGGCCGCTCGAAGTCAACCGGGCCGACCGGTGGAAATCCGTGCGCGCGGATCTCCTCCGCGCCGGCCGTGGAATCGACCGCGGTAAAGGCGATGCGCTCGATGCCGTCGCCGCGCTTTTCGAGAAAGGCGCGTGCCGGAGCATTCTGTTCTGTCGGCGCGAGCACTCCGAGCAATTCCATATAGTCGGGGTCGAACATGATGGTGTAATTGCCCGATCCCATATGTGCGCTGTGAGTGCCGCGCGGCGAGACGGTGAAGCCGAGCCGCTTGTAGTTTTCCGCGGCCTTGTCGAGATCCTTCACCATGACCACGGCGTGGTCGATTCCGATGACGTTTTTGAGGGCCACTTGATTTCCTCGGCATGAATGGGTGGATTAGGCTGCGGAGGACGACAACGCACCTGCAAGCGGCTGTCAACTGCGACAGCCGCAGATGCGGTATCTCGTGGCGCTTGGGACAATTTGGAAAGATTGATGATGAGTGGTTCATCCGTCGCCTGGCCGCATTCGCTGTGGGCCGCGGTCACGCCGCGGGGGCCCGAATTGCCGGAGCTGATTGGAGCTGAGAAGGCGGATGTGGTCGTGGTCGGCGGCGGCTTCACGGGGCTGTCTACGGCGTTGCACTTGCGCGAAGCCGGTGTCGACGTCGCGATCGTGGAGGCGGCCGAGCCGGGCTGGGGCGCCTCCGGCCGCAACAACGGCCAGGTGATCCCGACTTTGTCGCGCCCCGATCCCGAGGACATCATCGCGCGACACGGCGCGGTGGGCGAGCGTTTCGTCCACCTGTTGCGCGACAGCGCATCGGCGTTGTTCGACGTGGCGCGGCGTTACGGTATCGAGGCCGAGCAGGAGCAGGCCGGCTGGGTGCAGCCGGTGCATTCGCCGGGCCGCATCAAGATCGCGGAGCGGCGGGTGCGGCAATGGTCGAAATTCGGCGCGCCCGTCGAACTGCTGTCGCGCGAGCAGGTGAGGGACATGCTGGGCTCGGATGCCTGGTATGGCGGCTTCTGGAACAGCACCGGCGGCCACATCAATCCGCTGGCGCTGGCGCGCGGACTGGCGCGCAGCGTCCTCGGCCTCGGCGCGCGCATCTACGCACGCTCCCCGGCCGTGAGTTTTGAGCGGCGCAACGACAGATGGGTGGTGAAGACGGAGAAGGGTGAGATTTCCGGCCGTGCACTGGTGATGGCGACCAATGCCTATAGCGGCGAGTTCTCCAAGCGACTCGTGCCCGACATCGCGCATGAGGTGATGCCGGTGCTGTCCTGGCAGATGGCGACGCAGCCGCTCTCGGACAATGCCAGGAAGACCATCATCCCCGCGCGGCAGGCGATGTCGGATACCCACGGCGAACTTTATTTTGCCCGTTACGACGCGCGCAATCGCCTCGTCACCGGCGGTGCGGTGATCGGGCCCGGCAACAAGGCGGGGCGGCTGAAGGCGCGCGTCACCGAGCGTTTGCAGCGGCTCTGGCCGCAGATCGGTGAGGTCAGCTTCGACTATGTCTGGAACGGCTACGTCGGCATGACCTCGGATTTTTTGCCGCGGATCCACAGGCTCGGGCCGGATGCGTATGGCTGGACCGGCTGCAACGGCCGCGCGGTGGCACTGACGATCCCGCTCGGCGACCAGCTCGCCAAAGCCGTGCGTGGCGTGCCGGACAGCGAGCTCGCACTGCCGTTCACCAATCCGGTGCCGATCCCGGCGCACGGTCTGATGCGCAAGCTCGCGCCGCTGATGCTGCTGGTCTACCGGCGCCGCGACGCGCGCGAGATCTAAAAGCATGATCCGGAAAAGTGTGCAGCGGCTTTCCGAAAAGATCATGCGCAAATGAAGAGCTGGAGCGCGCCACTTTCGTTGCGGCTGCTATCCGCGGATCGCCGCATTCGCGCGTTCGGCGGCGACAGGCATCACCGCCTTCGCCGTCTTGTTGCCGGAGACCACTTCATTGACGCCGATCATGAAGGCGTCGAGGAGGCGCCGCTGTTGCGGATGGAACAGGATCGCCTTGGCGCGCTCGACATCGGCGTCCTGCAGGTTCGCCAGCGCGGCCTCGGCGGCCTGCGCGCCGAACGCATCCTTGAAGGCCTGGCTCGACCAGGCGGAGACGCGAGTTGTCGCAAGCCCGGCAGCAGCGGTTTGCAGCGAGGTCGGCCTGCTCGTCGCCCAGAGCAGGAACAGGAACGCGGCCCGCTTGTTCTGCGACTTTGAATTCACGCAGGCCTGCCAGTGCGACATGAAGGGGACGGGCGTCTTGCCGGGAAGGTGCGGGAAGGGTGCGAACCCCGCTTGCCTGGCGACGCGGCTCTTCCCCGGATTGGAGATGTCGGTGGCGAAGTTGCTGCTGTCGATCGCCATTGCGGTTCTCGCTTGGAGGAAATCGTCGAGCACCTGGTACCACTCATAGGTGCCCACATTGGCAGGTCCTGCCTGGCTGAGCAGCCGCGCATACATGTCGATGGCCTCGATCGCCTCGGCGCTGCCGAAGGCCGCGGTGCCATCCTTGTTGACCATGGACCCGCCGTAGGAAAACACGAAACCCATCGCCGGCGGGGTCGAATTGCCCCCGGCTTGCGCCCGCATCGCAATTCCAGCCATATCGCTGCTCTTGACCGCCTTGGCGGTCGCGAACAACTCGTCGAAGGTCTGCGGCACCGGCAGGTTCTTGGCCGCCAGCGCATCGGTGTTGATGAACAGGGTCATCGCCTCGGAGGTGATGGGAACGGCGTAGCGCTCGCCGTCGGACCACACCGGAAAGGCGCGCGCGGTCTTGAGGAGATCGCTCTCGTCATACCAGGCGGGATCGGTCAGCGACTTGTCCGCGTAATGGGCGTTGAGCGGCTCGAGCCATCCGCCCGAGATGCCTTGGCCATAGGTCGTGAACATGAAAACGTCAGGCGTATTGCCGCCGCGCGCGAGCAGAACGGGGATCGCGCTCAAATAGGTGGTCTCAAGCTGGAAGTCGGTGACGACCTTGATGCCGGTGAGCTTGGTAAACTCCGGCAGCAGTGGCGCGATCGCGCTCGACCATGGATGGATCGCGCCCATCAGCGAGATCGTCTGCCCCGCAGATTGCTTCCAGTCGATCTTGGCGTTGGCAAAGACCGCGCTGGCCTCCTCGGCGAGGCTGCTGCCCGGCCACGCCGTGAGGGTCGGCAAGATGGCACCTGCCATGCCCAATGTCTTGATGAAGCTGCGCCGGCTGGTCGGCGCTCGCCCGTTACACGAGTTCTCACGTTGCGGTTTTTCGCTTTGTGATTTGTCGCTTTGTGATTTTTCTCTTGGCGCCATGTTGATGCTCCTCGTTGTGGTCAGTCGTTCACAACACACAACCTGTGACGCGCCCCGGCTTCGTCAAAGCCGAATGATCAACTCCGAAGCCGGAGTAACATGCGGAGAATATTGAGTTTCCGGCTCTCCAATGCGGGCCGGTTCATGCTATCATTCTAGCCATGCTCTGGCGTAGGCTCCTGAAGATTGTGTATAAGAGACAGCTACTGGCGCGATCGGCAGGCGCTCAATGTTTCGCTCGCGCACAGCCGCAACGTGTTCGAGACGTTCGATCGTCTCAAGGCGATCATCGCCGACCTGGAGGCCGAAAGGCACGGTTATCTGCTCACCCTCGATCCCGCCTATCTGAAGGCTTACGGCGTCTCCGACGAAAGCGTGCGACGGCAGGCCGAGGCGCTCCAGGCGCTCGTCGTGAAAGACCCGTTGCAGAGCCTGCGCGCCGAGCATCTTGCCTTGACCCTTTCGGCGAAGCTCAAGGAGATCGACGACATCGTCAAGACGGCAGCGCGCGAATCCGGGTTGGCGGCGCTGGCGATGATCCGAGGCATGGAGGACATCCGGTCGCAAATCGACCTCATGGTTGATCAGGAACGGCTCCGCCAGGTAGATCTCGACAAAGCCGCTGACGAGCTCGAGCAGCGGAGGACCCGGCTCACCATCGCGACTGTCGTCTTCGTCGTCGCGTTGGCCGGTGCGGCACTGGCGCTGGCGCGCATCGAGGCGAGACGGCGGCGGATGGCGACCGAGGAGAACGTCCAGCTCCAGAGCGACCTCCTGGCGCGCGACAGGAAGATCCGGCGGCTGTTCGATTCCAACATCATCGGAATCATCATCTGGGATCTCGAAGGTCGCATTTTCGAGGCCAATGATGCGTTCTTGCGGATCATCGGATATGACCGCGAAGACCTCGCCGCGGGCCGTCTGCATCGCGCCACGCTCACACCGACCGAATGGCATGGCCACGACGCGCAGCACGTCGCCGAACTCGAGCGGATCGGCACCGTCCAGCCGTTCGAGAAGGAGTATTTTCGCAAGGACGGCAGCCGTGTGCCGGTCCTGATCGGCGGGGCAATGTTCGAAGACAACAGAAGCCAGGGCGTCGGCTTCGTTCTCGATCTCAGCGAACTCAAGCGGGTGGAGGCCGAGGCGCGAGAGAACGAGCGGCGCTACCGCGAGGCCCTGATGGAACTCGCGCACACCAACCGCGTCACGACCATGGGCGAGCTGACGGCCTCGATCGCGCATGAAATCAGCCAGCCGATCGCCGCTACCGTGGCGAACGCGCGAGCTGGATTGAACTGGCTCGGCGCCCGGCCGCCAAACCTCGACGAAGTTGGGCAGACGCTGGGCTGGATCATCAGCGACGGCATGCGGGCCAGCGAGATCATCAGCCGGATCCGTGCGCTCATCAAGAACGCCCCGCCGCAGATGGAGGACCTTGAGATCAATCAGCTGGTGCGCGAGGTCATGACCTTGACGCACAGCGAAATGCTGAAGCACGACGTCACGGTGCGGATGCAGTTCGCCGAAGGCTTGCCGCCGGTTCAAGCGGACCGAGTCCAGCTCCAGCAGGTGGTTCTCAACCTGATCATCAATGCCGTCGAGGCGATGAGCCACGTCCGCGAAGGCGCGCGCGAGCTGTTCATCTCCACCGGCAGGAACGATACGAACGGCGTCGTCATCAGCGTGCGGGATTCTGGCCCGGGGCTCGATCCGAAGAGCGTGGGCCGCATGTTCGAGCCGTTCTACACCACCAAGTCTGAAGGCATGGGGATGGGGCTGGCCATCTGCCATTCGATCATCGAGGCGCATGGCGGGAAGATGTGGGCCGGCGCGAACGAACCGCGGGGAGCGGCGTTCCAGTTCACCCTGCCTTTGGCCGAGGAGACCGCGCGCATCGGAAAGGCCGCTCCGGCGCCGGCATTGGGCTGAAGCGCCGCGGCCAAATGACGCAAGTACGCTACACGGCCGTCTGATGCCCCCGTGCGAACGCGCCGCCCGGGACCGAGGCAAGCAGCGCCTTGGTGTAGGGATGTTGCGGCCGGCCGAACACGTCGGCCACCAACCCGTGCTCGACGATCTCGCCGTCTTTCATGACCGCGACGAGGTCGCAGACCTGCGCGGCAACGCGCAGATCGTGGGTGATGAAGACGATCGAGAGCCCGAGCCGTTCGCGCAATTCGCCGAGCAGTTTCAACACCTGCGCCTGCACGGACACGTCGAGCGCGGACACCGGCTCGTCCGCGATCAGCACATCCGGCTTCAGCGCGAGCGCGCGTGCGAGCCCGATGCGCTGGCGCTGGCCGCCGGAGAATTCGTGCGGGAAGCGGTCGCCGGCGGATGGATCGAGCCCGACCAGTGCGAACAGCTCCCTGGCTTCAGTCATCGCGGTCGCGCGCGGCGTGCCGTGGACGATCGGGCCCTGCGCGACCAGCTCGGCGGCCTTGCGCCGTGGATTGAGGGACGCGAAGGGGTCCTGGAACACCATCTGGATGTGACGGGTCTCGCGGCGGATCTCGTTGCGCGGCAGCTTCGCCCAATCCTTGCCGTCGAGCAGGATCGCGCCATGGTCGGGATCGATCAGTCGCACGATGCAGCGTGCCAGCGTCGACTTGCCCGAGCCGGATTCGCCAACAATGCCGAGCGTCGCGCCCTTGGGCAGCGTCAACGAAGCATCCTTGACCGCCGCGGTGATGCGCGCACCGCGGCCGAGAAAGCCGCCGGTGCGATAGGTCTTGGCGACCTTGGTGATGCTGAGGACGTTGTCTGATGACAGCGGCCGCGGCGGCGGCGCCGTCAGCGGCGGGACGGCGGCGATGAGCTGCTTCGTGTAACGATGGGTCGGGCGGTTCAGCACGTCATCGGCCGTGCCTTGCTCAACGATCTTGCCGTGCTGCATCACCACGACGCGGTCGGCGATCTCGGCGACGACGCCGAAATCGTGGGTGATGAACAGCACCGCCGTCTTCTTGCGCTGCTGGAGATCGCGGATCAGCTTCAGGATCTGCGCCTGCGTGGTGACGTCGAGTGCGGTGGTCGGCTCGTCCGCGATCAGGAGCTTTGGGTCGAGCGCCAGCGCCATCGCGATCATCGCGCGCTGGCGCTGGCCGCCGGAGAGCTCGTGCGGATAGGCCTTGGCCGCAGCTTTCGGATCGGGGATGCGGACGTCTTCGAGCAGCGATACCACCCGCGCGCCGATCTCCGCCTTGGCGAGATCGGTATGGATGCGGAACATCTCTGCGATCTGGTCGCCGACGGTGCGCAGGGGATTGAGCGCGGTCATCGGCTCCTGGAAGATCATGGCGATGCCGGCGCCGCGCACCTCGCGCATCACGGCGGGATCGGTCGTGCAGAGGTCGCGACCGTCGAATATCATCCGGCCGGCCTCGATCCTGACTTCCCCCGGCAACAGTCGCATGATGGCATTGGCCATCATCGACTTGCCGGAGCCGGATTCGCCGACCACGCAGAGGATCTCGTTCGAGGCGATCGACAGCGACACGTCGTTCAGCGCATGCGTACGATCGGCGCCCTTGGGCAGCCGTACGCTGAGGCCTTCCAGTGAGAGGACCGGCTGCTCACTCATCGGCTCTTCAGCCTCGGATTGAGCGCGTCGTTCAGGCCCTGGCCGACCAGCGAGACCGCAAGCACGGTGACGAGGATGGCGATGCCGGGAATGGCGGAGACGTACCATTGCACGCGCAGCACGTCGCGCCCGAGGCCGATGAGGTTGCCCCAGGATGCCACGTTGGGATCGGAGAGCCGCAGGAAGGCGAGCGCGCTCTCCAGCAGGATCGACAGCGCCATCACCACGCTGGCATAGACGATCACCGGCGGCAGTGCGTTGGGCAGGATCTCGCCGAGGATGAGCTGAAGGTCCCTCATGCCGAGCGTGCGCCCGGCCTGGACGAATTCGCGGTTGCGCAGCGACAGGAATTCGGCGCGGGTCAGTCGCGCCGGCGCCGGCCAGGACACGATGCCGATCGCGATCGTGACCGTCGTCAGCGTCGAACCGAACACGGCGACGAGCACCAAGAGCAGCACGAAATTCGGCAGCGTCTGGAAGGCTTCGGTGATCCGCATCAGGATATTGTCGATCCAGCCCCCGTAATAGCCGGCAAACGCCCCGATCAGCGTGCCGATCGCAACGGCGATCACGGTGGCGACGCCCCCGATCAGCAGCGAGATCCGCGCGCCATAGAATATCTGTGCCGCGATATCGCGCCCCGAATTGTCGGTGCCGAGCGGGAAGCGCGGATTGGTGAACGGCCACACCAGCGGCCGGCCGGCGAGTGCCAGGGGATCGCGCGGATAGAGCACGCCGGCCGAGATCGCCATCGCGATCACGGCGAGCAGGAGCACGAGGCCGATCACGGCCGCGGGGCTGCGGAAATAACGCTTTGCGGCGTTCATCTCAGCCCTCCGCCGAAATGCGCGGGTCGAGCCGCGCGTAGAGGAGATCAACGACGAAGTTGACGACGATGACCAAGAGCGCCGAGACGAAGGCGATGCCGAGCAGCGTGTTGAGATCGCGCTGGATCACGGATTCATAGGCGAGCCGCCCAAGGCCCGGCAGCGAGAATACGCTTTCGACGACCACCGAGCCGCCGAGCATGGTGCCGGCCTGCAGGCCGATCAGCGTCACCATCGGCAGCAGCGCGTTGCGCAGCACGTGTCCCGTGACGACGCGGGTGTCGTCGAGGCCCTTGGCCCGCGCGGTGCGGACATAGTCGAGGTTCAGCACCTCCAGCATCGAGGCACGCATGATGCGCAGGTAGATCGCAAGGAAGATCAGCCCGAGCGTCAACGTCGGCAGGATGAGGTGTCGCGCGATATCGATGATCCGGAAGATGCCGGTCCGCACCTCGCCGATATCCTCGAATCCACCGGCGGGAAGCCATTGCAGATAGATCGAGAACACGACGATAGCCATGAGGCCGAACCAGAACGATGGCGTGGCGTAGAAGATCAGGCCCAGCGTCGAGATCAGCGTATCCGGCCATTTGTTGACGGCACGCGAGGCGATCACGCCGAACACCAGGCCAAAGAAGAACGCGAAGGACAGCGATGCCGTCATCAAGAGGATGGTCGGCGGCAGCCGTTCCATGATCACGGTCGCGACCGGCTTGCCGTAGATCGAGGAGAAGCCGAGATCGAGCCGCACCAGGTGCCAGAGATAGTTGGCGAGCTGCGCCGGGATCGACAGGTCGAGCCCGTAGAATTTGCGCAGCTCGCGCGCGGTCGCGGCGTCGCCGCCGCCCATCTGCGCCATCAGCGCGTCGACGGTGTCTCCCGGTGCGAGCTGCAGCAGCAGGAAGACGCCGATCAGGATCAGGAACAGTGTCGGGATCGAGGCGGCGAGCCGCCGCCCCGCAAGGCCTATGATGCGCATGGCATCATCTTGACGAAAAACGGATCACGCGGAAAGCCAAAGATCGTGCCAGCTCGACGAGCCCCAGCGCGGGGTGTTGGAGTGGTTGCGGGCCTTGGCCGTGATCACGGTGACGAAGATCTGCTCGATCGGCATCCAGACCGGCAGCTCCGTGTTCACCTCCTTGACGAACTCGGCATAGAGCGCCTTGCGCTTGGCGGGATCGAGCTCGGTCAGCGCATTGTCGATGGTCTGGTCGACCTGCTTGTCCTCCCAGTCCCACTGGTTGGTCCAGGGCGCGCCCTTGGGCTGCCCCGAGCGGTACCACACCGTGGTCGAGACGGCGGGGTCGTTACGATATTGATGCCAGCCGGTGGCAAGATCGAAGGCGTGCTCGTCATAGACCTGCTTGAGGAAGCCGCCACCGTCATTGCGCACGATGTCGACGGTGATGCCGACATCCTTCAGCGACTGCTGGATGAAGGTCGACCAAAGCGAGATGTCCTCGCCCCACGGTGCCGGCAGCAGTTTCAGCGAGAAGCGCGCGCCGCCGGCGCCGGCCTTGTAACCGGCCTCATCAAGAAGCGCGGCCGCCTTGGCCTTGTCGAACGGATATTGCGGCGTGCCTGCGCCGGGATAGAAGTCGGTCGAGGTCGACGGAATCGGACCCGTGCCGAGCTTGGCAAAATCGCCCAGGAAGTTGTCGATGAAGAAGGGCACGTCGATCGCATGCGCGATCGCGCGGCGCACGCGGATGTCGGACAATTCCTTGCGGCGGAAGTTGAACTCGATGGTGTTGGTGCGCGCGTTGCCTTCGTTGCCCTTGGTGGTGACGATGAAGCGCTTGTCCTTCGCCAATCGCGCCATGTCGGAGATCGTCAGGCTCGAGAACGGGGAGTATTGCAGTTCACCGGCTTCGAGCTGGGCTGCGGCAGCTGAACGATCGGTGATCACTTTCCAGACGATGCGGTCGAGATAGGGCGCGTTGGGTCGCCAGTAGTCGGGGTTGCGGTCGGCGATGATGTACTGGCCGCGCTCATATTTGACGAACTTGAACGGGCCCGTGCCAATCGGTGCGAGATTGATCGGATTCTGCCTGATGTCGCCGCTCTCATAGAGATGCTTCGCGGAGATGTAGCCGAGATCGGGCAGCGCCCGGAGCAAGAGGTTCAGCGGCATCGGCCGCTCGTAGCGGAATACGGCCGTCTGTGGATCCGGCGTATCGACGGCGGTGAGGAAGAGCTGCAGCGTCGAGCCGTAGTTCAAGATCTTCTTCCACATGTTCATCGCGGTGAACGCGACGTCTTCGGATGTGAAAGGCTTGCCGTCGTGCCAGGTGATTCCCTTGCGCAGCCTGAACGTGATGGTCTTGCCGTCGGGCGAGGACTCCCAGCTCTCGGCGAGCACGCCGACCGGCTTGCCGTCGGCATCTAGATCGACCAGGCTTTCCTGTATCTTGCCGCTGATGATGTAGACGCCGGTGGACGCCTGGATGCTCGGATTGAGCTGGCGCTGTTCGGCATTGTAATGGACGTTGAACACGCCGCCCTTCTTCGGGGTCTCCTGCGCAAACGCCCGCATCGGGTTGATGACGTTGGCGGCGATTGCCGCCGAGGTCAGGAGCGCCGTGCGGCGGTTGATTTCCAGGCGGGTCAAATCCATACGACGTCTCCAAAAACGACTTGCGGGCCGGAGCGAGCGGCCGCAGGGTTTCCCTATCTACGCCGGAGCAGCGCTCAAGTCATTTTGAAATGGTCTGCGATTGCGGAATATCCTTCCGCAAAAGATCGCATGGACGCGTCACAGCGATTTGGCGTCAGCGTTCGGCCTGCGTGATATAGGCGGCCAGCACGGCGCGTTCCTCGCCGGTCATTTCCGTGATGTTACCCGGCGGCATCGCGCTCGACCATGCAGCGACGCGTCCGATCAACCTGATGTTGCGCTGGATATGCTGGGGTGCATCGAGCAGGATGCCCTTTGGCGCGGTGACGATGCCGGCCCACACGGGCTCTGCGGCATGGCACATGCTGCAGCGGGACATCACGATTTCCTCGACATCGGCAAGCGTCGGCTGCGCGGCAAGCGCGCCGGTCTTCACCTCGCGCGGGCCGGCAGCGGAGAGAAGGCCGATCGCGATCACGCCGGCTGCCGCCACGCCCCACACCCACCACGGCGATTTGCGTCCAGCGTGACGCTCATTGAAGAAGTGCCGGATCACCGGCCCCAGCGCCAGCACGATCGCGACGATGATCCAGTTGAAGCGCGTTGCGTAGAGCAGGGGATAGTGGTTGCTGATCATCAGTACGACGACGGGGAGCGTCAGATAGTTGTTGTGGACCGAGCGCTCCTTGCTGGTCTTGCCGAGCTTCGGGTCGGGCGATTGCCCCGCGATCAGGCTAGCTACGATCTTCTTCTGGTTCGGGATGATCACCGCAAAGACGTTGGCGACCATGATGGTGCCGATGATCGCGCCGATCTGGTTGAACGCGCCGCGCCCGCTCAGGACGTGGGTGAAGGCGTAGGTCAGCGCGACCAGGAACAAATAGCCACCGATCGCAAAGCCGAGCTCGCGCTGGGCAAGGCCCGTGCGGCAGGCGATCTCGTATAGCAGCCAGGCGAGTGCGAGGCTGCAGAAGCTGAACAGGCCTGCCTGGATCGGCGTGAGGTCGAGGATCGACTTGTCGACCAGGAAGAGATCGGCATCGAGATAATAGACCACCACCATCAGCGCGAAGCCGGAGAGCCAGGTGGTATAGGCTTCCCATTTGAACCAGGTGAGCTCCTCCGGCATCTGGCTTGGTGCCACCAGATATTTCATGATCCGGTAGAAGCCGCCGCCGTGCACCTGCCAGGCTTCGCCCTGCACGCCATCAGGCAGGTCGCGCTTCGGCTTCAGGCTGAGATCGAGATGGATGAAATAGAAGGAGCTGCCGATCCATGCGATCGCCGCCACCACATGCAGCCAGCGCAGGAGCAGGCTCGCCCATTCCGAGATGATGGATCCCCACATGCTTACCCCATCCGTCGCGACGTCGATGCCGCAGCTTTGATGACCGCAACCGGCGGCCGCGCCCTTACAATGTGTCGCACCGATCGCCGAGATTTTCCAGCAGGACGGCATTACGCATTGCACATCCTGCGGGCATGAGCTGATGTGCGATTCGGCACTCGAAGGCTGCGGAGGAACTCGTGACGAAGCATCTTGGACGCCCGGCCAGGCCCGCATTGACATCCGCATTGCTCGCGGCTGTCATCGGCACGACCGCGTCGGCTGAACCAGTGCTGCAAGGCAAGGAGGCCTTCGGAAGCTGGCAATCCGACAAGCCCGGCACCGTCAGGTTGATCCGGCCGCAGGATCTTCCTGCGCCGGGCGCGTCGCGATCGGTCGCCAATACGTCGTCCGTGGTGGCGCGGCCCGCCGAAGCGACGCCGGTCGTGCCAGATGGTTTCAAGATCGAGCTGCTGGCCGAGGGCCTTTCCGGCCCCCGCATCGTGCGCGTTGCGCCGAATGGCGACATCTTCGTCGCGGAGACGCGGGCAGGGCGCATCCGCGTGCTGCGTGCGGACGGCGCGAAGATCGTGGCGAATGAGATCTTTGCCAGCGGGCTGAACCGTCCGTTCGGCATCGCCTTCTTCCCGAACGGCGACAATCCGCAATGGGTCTATGTCGCCAACACCGACAGCGTCGTCCGCTTCGCCTATCGCAGCGGCGATCTCAAGGCATCCGGCAAGCCCGAGGCGGTGGTCGCGAACCTCGCGCACGGCACCGGCCATTCCACCCGCGACATCGTCTTCACGCCGGATAACAAGCGGATGTTCGTCTCGGTCGGCTCGGCCGGCAATGCCGGCGAAGGCATGGGCAATCCGCCCGGCGGCATCGAGGCATGGTCACGCGCGCAAGCTCTCGGTGCGTCCTGGGGCTACGAGACCGAGCGCGCAGCGGTGCTGGCCTTCGATGCGGACGGCAAGAACAGAAAGCTCTACGCCACCGGCATCCGTAACTGCGTCGGCCTTGCCATTGAGCCGCAGAGCGGTCTGCCCTGGTGCTCGACCAACGAGCGCGACGGCCTCGGCGACGATCTCGCGCCGGATTACGTCACGAGCGTGCGGGAAGGCGCGTTTTACGGCTGGCCGTGGTTCTATATCGGCGCCAACCAAGACCCGCGCCACGCCGGCGCGCGGCCGGACCTGAAGGACAAGATCACGATTCCCGACGTGCTGCTCCAGTCGCATTCCGCGTCGCTCGGCATGACCTTCTATCAGGGCAGCAATTTCCCGGCCGAGTATCAAGGCGACGCCTTCGCCGCCGAGCATGGCTCATGGAACAGGTCCAAGCGCACCGGCTACAAGGTGATCCGTATCCGGATGAGGGACGGCAAGCCGACGGGCGAGTACGAGGATTTCGTCACCGGCTTCGTCGTCAACGACAACGACGTCTGGGGACGGCCGGTCGGTGTTGCCGTTGCGAAAGACGGCGCGCTGCTGATCTCGGAAGACGGCAACGGCACCATCTGGCGCGTGACTCACACGCCGCAATGACATTCGCGGCGCGATGACACTGCACCCTCTCCCGCAAGGGAAGGAACAGCGTGCTTGTTTCAGCTTACCCCCTGATCACGCTCGCGCCGCCGTCAACCGGCAGCGTCACGCCGGTGATGAAGTTCGCTTCATCCGAGGCGAGGAACAGCGCGGCATTCGCCACGTCCCATGCCGTACCCATTTTCCTGCGCAGTGGCACCTTGCTGTCGCGCTCGGCTTCGACTTCGGCGCGGGTCTTGTGCCATTCGCGGGCGCGGGTGTCGACGGCCATCGGCGTGTTCATCAGGCCCGGCAGGATGACGTTGGCGCGGATGCCGTATTCGGCGTTCTGGTAGGCGAGTTGCTCGGTGAAGGCGATCATCGCCGACTTTGTCGCCTTGTAGGCGACGTAGGGATAGGTGGTGATCGCGGCCATCGAGGAGATGTTGATGATCGCGCCGCTTCTTTGCGTCCGCATGATCGGGATCACCTCCTTTGCCGCAAGGATGCAGCTCTTCAGATTGATGGCGACCACGCGGTCGAATGCCTCTTCGGTCAGCTTCAGGAGTTCGGCGTCGCCGCCGCCGAGGCTGACGCCGACGTTGTTGTGCAGGATATCGATCCGCCCCCAGCGCGCCTGCGCGTCCGCCACGATCGCCTTGATGTCGTCTGTCCTGGTCACATCGGCCTTGAAGGCGTTGGCCGTGCCCTGCTGCGCCGCGATCATCGCGACGGTCTCCTGTGCCGATTCGAGATTGTGATCGACGCAGACGACCTTCGCGCCCTCGCGTGCGAAGGTCAGCGCGGTGGCGCGGCCATTGCCCATGCCCTCGCCGGGGCTCTGCCCGGCTCCCACCACGATGGCGACCTTGTTCTTCAAGCGCATGACGTTTTCTCCCTGCTTTTTCATCACGATAGCAATCGTCCAGGGATCGGAGAAGATCAGCGCTGCGCCGCATGCCCGCGTGCAACGCGCCATGTCCCGCAAAACCTGCATGGCTCCGTTGAACAAGCCAAAGTGTGCGGACGCGCGATGACCTGTGATTGCGCCGGAACCCGGTCACGCGAATGACGTTTGTTGCCGGTACCATTCCGCGCTAGGCTCTCGTTAGGGGCTTCCCCAACCGCCAGTGGCTTGCCGATGAATCTGCTCGATCCACAAGGGCCTGTTGCTGTCGCCAACAGTACGATTCTCGTCGATTCCGTTTTCATCATGCTGACGATCGTGGTGCCGACGATCGTCGCCATCCTCGCCTTCGCCTGGTGGTTTCGCGCCTCCAATCCGCAGGCGAAGTATCAACCCGACTTCGTCTATTCAGGCCGCGTCGAGATGGTGGTGTGGGCGATCCCGGCGCTCACCATCATCCTGCTCGGCGGCGTCGCCTGGATCGGGTCGCATCAGCTCGATCCCCGAGCGCCAGTGCCCGGGACCGGCAGCCCGGTGCGCATCCAGGCGGTGTCGCTCGACTGGAAATGGCTCTTCATCTATCCCGATCAGCGCATTGCGACGGTCAATTCGCTGACGGTCCCAGCAGGCGCCGAGCTGAACTTCCAGCTCACGTCGTCGAGCGTGATGAACGTGTTCTTCATCCCGCAGCTCGGCAGCATGATCTACACCATGAACGGCATGGTGACGCGACTCAATCTGCGTGCCGACAATGAGGGCAAGCTCCAGGGCCTGTCGGCGCATTTCTCCGGCGATGGTTTTCCGGAGATGATGTTTGACGTCAACGTGATCTCGCCGCTCACTTTTCCGGACTGGGTGGCGAGCACAGCCAAGACCGATCAGGTGCTGAACGAGGATAGCTACAAGAAGCTGATGCAACAGTCCGTCGAGCGCGGCAGGCCGATCTATCGGCTCGAAGATCCCCGCCTGTTCGACATGATCGCAACCCAGCACATCCCGCCGGGGCCAGGCCCGCAACTGACCTCGAATGCCTCGCGGCCGCATAGTGGAGATCACGATGCTCGGTAAGCTCGATTGGTCTGCGATCCCGTTCGACCAGCCGATTCCGCTTGTCGCGGGCGGGGTCGTGCTGGTTGCGATCCTCGCGGTGCTGGTCTGGGTCGTGGTCAAGGGATATCTGCCCTATCTCTGGCACGAATGGATCACCAGCGTCGACCACAAGCGCATCGGCGTCATGTACGTCCTGCTTGCCTCCGTGATGTTGCTGCGCGGCGGCAGCGACGCCATCATGATGCGGATCCAGCAGGCGGTCTCCTACCAGTCGCAGGGCTATCTGCCGCCGGAGCACTACAACCAGATCTTCTCTGCCCATGGCACCATCATGATCTTCTTCGTGGCGATGCCGTTCGTGATCGGTCTGATGAACCTCGTGGTGCCCTTGCAGCTCGGCGTGCGCGACGTCGCCTTTCCGACCCTCAATTCGGTCGGCTTCTGGCTGACAGCCACCGGTGCGCTGCTAGTCAACCTCTCTCTCGTGGTCGGCGAGTTCGCGCGCACCGGATGGCTCGCATTTCCGCCGCTGTCGGAGCTGACCTACTCGCCGGGCGTCGGCGTCGACTATTATGCCTGGTCTTTGCAGATATCCGGCGTGGGGACGCTGGTCGCCGGCATCAATCTGGTCACCACGGTTCTGAAGCTGCGCACCCGGGGCATGAACTATCTGCGCATGCCGATGTTCTGCTGGACGACGCTTGCCTCGAACCTGCTGATCGTCGCGGCGTTCCCGATCCTCACGGCGACGCTCGCCATGCTCCTGCTCGATCGCTACCTCGGCTTCCATTTCTTCACCAACGAAGCCGGCGGCAACGTCATGATGTTCATGAATCTGATCTGGGCCTGGGGCCATCCCGAGGTCTACATCCTCGTGCTGCCGGCCTTCGGCATCTTCTCGGAAGTGGTGTCGACTTTCTCCGGAAAACCGCTGTTCGGCTATCGCTCCATGGTGCTCGCCACCATGGCGATCTGCGTCATCTCCTTCATGGTGTGGCTGCATCACTTCTTCACGATGGGTGCGGGGCCGACCGTCAATGCGGTCTTTGGCATCGCCAGCATGATCATTGCGGTGCCCACCGGCGTGAAGATCTACAATTGGCTGTTCACCATGTATGGCGGCCGTATCCGCTTCACGACTCCGATGCTGTGGTCGGTCGGCTTCATGGTGACGTTCATCACCGGCGGCCTCACCGGAGTCCTGGTCGCGGTGCCGCCGGCCGACTTTCTCCTGCACAACAGCCTGTTCCTGGTGGCGCACTTCCACCACGTCATCATCGGCGGCGTGCTGTTCGGTGCCTTCGCCGGGTTCACCTACTGGTTTCCGAAAGCGTTCGGCTTCCGCCTCGACGAGGCCTGGGGCAAGGCGGCGTTCTGGTTCACGTTCGTCGGCTTCTACGTTACCTTCCTCCCGCTCTATACGGCGGGCCTGCTGGGCATGACCCGGCGCATGCAGCATTACGACGTTGCGGCGTGGCGGCCCTGGATGCTCGTGGCCGCGGTCGGCATGGCGCTCCTGAGCGTTGCGGTGGCCTGCCAGGTCATGCAGCTCGTCGTCAGCATCCGCAACCGCGAGCAGCTCCGCGACCGTACCGGCGATCCCTGGGATGGCAGGTCGCTGGAGTGGGCGACGTCGTCGCCTCCGCCGGCGTTCAACTTCGCGTTCCATCCCGATGTGCGCGGCGAAGATGCCTATTGGGAGATGAAGGCGAAGGCCAAGCAGCAGCAGTTCGAGCACCAGGAGGTTGAATACGAGGACATCGAGATGCCCCGGAATTCGCCGACCGGCTTCGTCTGCGCGTTCTTTGCATCCATCATGGGCTTTGCGCTGATCTGGCACATTTGGTGGATGGTCGTTCTGGGTGTCATTGGTGCGTGGGCGACCTTCGTCGTGTTCGCCTGGCGTGACCATGACGAATACGTCATTCCGGCGGCCGAAGTCGCACGCATCGATCGCATCAATATCGAGGAACGTCGCAACCTCGTCAGCATGGCGGGGGTGGTCTGATGGCGATGACCGCGACCGTTGGCCACGCGCATGCCGATCCCCATCACATCGGACTCGTTGTCGAGCATCCCGGACCTGCGTCGAAACGAATTGTGACGGCCTATGGCTTCTGGGTCTTCCTGCTCTCCGACATCGTGATGTTCTCCTGCTTCTTCGCGGCCTATGCGGTGCTGGTCGGACAAACCGCCGACGGCCCGAAGGGCTCGGAGATTTTCGAGCAGCGGAACGTGGCGATCGAGACAGTCTGCCTGCTGCTGTCGAGCTTCACATGCGGCATGGCGAGCATTGCAGCCGACGTCCGAAACCGGCTCTGGTTCTACCTCGGCATGGCGGTGACCTGCGTGCTGGGGCTTGCGTTCCTCAGCATCGAGTTCCGCGAATTCGCCGACCTGGTTTCCCGCGGTTATGGACCATCGCGCAGCGCGTTCCTGACCGCTTTCTTCTCGCTCGTCGGCTGCCACGGCCTGCACGTCTCGGCCGGGGTGCTGTGGCTGCTCACGATGATGGCCCAGGTCTTCGCCAAGGGCTTTCGCGCCGACATCCTGCGCCGCATGATGTGCTTTGCGCTGTTCTGGCACGCGCTCGACATCATCTGGGTCGCCGTCTTTTCCGTCGTCTACCTGCTTGGGAGTGGCGTATGAGCGATCTGACGCACCAGCCGGTCGAACATGACCTCGCACCCGGCGAGGAAGAGGTACACAGCGTCGGCGAGCGGATTCTCGGCTATGTCGTGGGCCTGGTCCTTGCCCTGCTCTTGACGGCGACGTCGTTCTTCATCGCGGGCACCAACCTGGTCTGGCAGCCCTCGATCCCAATCGCCATCATCGTGCTGGCGATTGCGCAAATGGGCGTGCATCTCGTGTTCTTCCTGCACATCACCACCGGCCCCGACAACACGAACAATGTGCTGGCGCTGGCGTTCGGCCTCCTGATCGTCTTCCTGGTGGTCGGCGGCTCGGTCTGGATCATGTCGCATTTGAATGAGAACATGCCGGCGATGGACCAGATCATGCGGATGCAGTAAGAGGCCGCCCCCTCGCTCAGATCATTTCGGCCGGCGGCAATTGTACGCCTTGCGGAAGCCTGCGGCCAACGCGTCGTCCTCCGAGCAGAACCAGCGGTCCGGCTTCGTCGTCGCCGGATAGCTCGGGCAGCCCCGCAAGTGATAGATGCCGATATTGCCGGTGACGCGCGCGCGCACCGCGAGCTTGCCCTTGATGCTGCAATTCGGCGGCATGGTCAGCTCGTCAGGAAACAGCACCGCGCGGATCTCCTTGTCGCGGTCGGCGCGGCAGGCGGCGCCGAGCAGTGTGCCGTCCTTCTTGCCGGTGCGGAATTCCTGCGGTGCAACAAAACAGCCCTTCCAGATGCCGGCCGAATTCGTCTGGGCCTCGGCGGCGGCCGGCTTGACGTTCGCCTTGATCGGCTCGCGCGCGACGGCGAAGCCGAGGCCGACGAGCTGCTCGTTCAGGCTCGTCTTGTCGCCCTCGGCCGTGCAGATGGCGCGGTGACGCTTGCCAAAGCTCTTCTCCGGCCCGACATCGTCGCAGCGTACGTTGCGGCCGTTGATCAGCTTTGCAAGCTGATCGCGCGCCTCGAGCCCGCAGGTCCAGGGATCGGCGTGGTCGTCGATGCAGACCTGGTCAAGTTCCGGCGCATCGACTCCGTCGAGACGGTAAGTCGCATCGCCGAGCTGGATCGAGTTGCCGTCCCGCACCGTTGCGCTGGCCGCTATGGCGAAGCTGGGCTCGGTATCGGCGACACAGCCGAGGATAGCGAGAAACAAGACGAGCGCGGCGGCGCGGGCGGCGGCAAAGGAATCTTGGAAGGACATACGTTCTCGCTATCGATTGGCTCTTTCGCGAGGGTTCTCTAGCATCTCGACATTGCAACACCAATGGTCTGCGCCCAGCGAAGCCTGACATTCGTTCCCTGCAGCTTTACTCGCCCGCCGCTCTGACCCTATCGTTTGACGCTGCACGCAAGGCTCAATCGCCCGGGAAGCGGCGAGAGCGGGAGGATGACTTTGGCAAACGAACCCGTGGACGTCCTGATCATCGGCGCCGGCGCCTCCGGAGCCGCGGTTGCCTGGTCACTCGCCGAGACCAGGATGCACATCCTTTGCCTCGAGCAGGGCGATTGGATGAAGCCGGCGGACTATCCAAGCACCGGTCGGGACTGGGAGGCCAGGTTCTACGGTGAATGGTCGACCAGTCCGAACATCCGCGGCCGGCCCGAGGATTATCCGATCAACGACGACAACTCGCCGATCAAGGTCGTCAATTTCAACGCGGTCGGCGGCTCGACGGTGATGTACACCGCGCACTGGCCGCGGCTGCATCCGTCCGATTTCAAGGTGAAGACGCTGGACGGCGTCGCCGACGACTGGCCGATCGACTACGACAGGCTGGTGCCGTTCTTCGAGGAGAACGACCGGATCATGGGCACATCGGGACTATCAGGCGATCCGCTCTCGCCGCTGACGCATCCGCCGATGCCGCCGCAGCCGCTTGGGCTCTCCGGTCCCCTCGTCGCCAAGGCCATGAACAAGCTCGGCTGGCACTGGTGGCCGTCGGACACCACGGTCGCGACGATGGATTACGAGGGCAGGGCGCGCTGCATCAATCTCGGCCATTGCACCCCGGCCTGCGCGCAAGGTGCCAAAGCCTCGACCGACATCACCTATTGGCCGCAGGCGATCCGCGCCGGCGTCGAGCTGCGCACCCATTGCCGGGTGCGCGAGATCACGACCGACGAGAACGGCATGGCCTCGGGCGTGGTCTATTACGACAAGGACGGCGTCGAGCAGTTCCAGGGCGCGCATGTCGTGATCATCGCCTGCAACGGCGTTGGCACGCCGCGCTTGCTGCTCAACTCCGCGTCGGGGCGTTTCCCGAATGGCCTTGCCAATTCATCAGGGCTCGTCGGCAAGAACCTCATGTTCCACCCCTACGCGCAGATCTACGGCTATGTCACGGAGCCGACTGACAGTAATCGCGCGCCGCCGACCTGTTTGTGGAGCAAGGAGTTCTACGACACCGACCTGTCCCGCGGCTTCGTGCGGGGCTACGGTGTCCAGTTCGTGCGCGGCGCAGGACCGGTGTTCGAGGCGGTCGTGAGCGAGCAGAAAGGCATTCTTCCCTGGGGTGCCGATCATCACCGCGTGTTCCGCAAGCTCAACGGCCATCGGCTGGGATTCTCCGCGATCTGCGAGGACCTGCCGGAAGAGCATAATCGCGTCACGCTCGACCCGGTGCTCAAGGATAGCCATGGCATTCCCGCGCCCAGGATCGACTACACCATCAGCGAGAACAGCCGGAAGATGATGGAGCATGCGCTGGCTCGCGGCCGCGAGTTTCTCGAAACCGCGGGGGCCACGGACATCTGTGTCAACAGTCCGATCCCCTGGGGCGGCTGGCACCTGCTCGGCACCGCGCGGATGGGCACCGACCCCGAGCGCTCCGTCGTCAACGAATGGGGCCGCTCGCATGACGTCAAGAACCTGTTCATTGTCGACGGCAGCGTCTTCGTCACTTCGGGCGGCGTCAACCCGACCTCCACCATCCAGGCCATCGCGCTCTACGTCGCCGACCAGATGAAGCAGCGCCTCGCCAATTTGTTCGATTAGAGGATCTCATGCCCGACCAGATCACCCTCACGTCGCGACAGCGCCAGGACTTGCGCACCATTGCCGCCATGATCATCCCGGCGAGCGAGGAGTACCGTGTGCCGGGCGCGGATGACGACCTCATCCAGGCCGACATCCTCGCGACCCTCGGCCGCGATGCCAAGCTCGTTGCAGCCGCGCTCGATCATCTCGCGCGGCTTGCCGGCATGCCGCTCGCCGAACTCGATGCTGCGGCGCGGGACAGCGTGATCAGCACATTCCGCGCCGAGGGCGGCGCGCCGGCCGCAACGCTCGTCCGCGTCGTGCTGCAATGCTACTACCGCGACGACCGCGTGCTGCGCTCGCTGGGGCTCGAGCCGCGCGCGCCTTTCCCGAAAGGGCACGTGCTGGAGGACGGCGATTGGTCGCTGCTCGACCCGGTCAAGGACCGAGCTCACGCGATGCGTCAGGTCAGTTAAGCAGTTCGTGAAGAGCGGCCGGCTTGCATTATAAGTTCGAGGTAACCATCTGACGCGCGAAGGAATTTCGCCATGTTAGATTTTACCTCAGATCTCAGCGATGCCAGTCTGTCATCGCAACCTATCCAATCCACCCCGGTCGACGACCAGAACCTGCTGGATGCCTATTCCAATGCCGTGATTGGCGTGACGGAGCGCGTCGGGCCGGCCGTGGTGCGTGTCGAGACCGGGCCAAAGGTCCCGAACGGCCGCGAGCGCGGCGGCCTCGGCTCTGGCATCGTCATCTCGCCGGATGGACTGGTGCTCACCAACAGCCACGTCGTCGGCTCGTCCAAGGAGATCCGGCTGCGGGATATCGAAGGGAATGTCGGCGACGCCCGAGTGCTCGGCGTCGATCCCGACACGGATCTGGCGCTGCTCCGCGCCAACGGCGCCCGCGACCTCCGCTATGCCTCGCTCGGAAATTCGAAGGGCCTGCGGCGCGGCCAGCTCGTGATCGCGATCGGCAATCCCCTGGGCTTCGAGTCCACCGTGACCGCCGGCGTGGTCTCGGCGCTCGGCCGCTCGATCCGCTCGGTGAGTGGCCGGACCATCGAGGACGTGATCCAGACCGACGCCGCGCTCAACCCCGGCAATTCGGGCGGGCCGCTGGTCTCGTCGAATTCCGAGGTGATCGGCATCAACACCGCGATCATCAGCGGCGCGCAAGGCATCTGCTTCGCGGTTGCGAGCAACACCGCGCAGTTCGTGCTGTCGGAGATCATCCGTCACGGCTATGTCCGCCGCGCCTATATCGGCGTCGCCGGCCAGACCGCGCCGATCCCGCGGCGCCATGCTGTGCTTGCCGGCGTCGAGAACGAGATGGGCGCGCTGCTCGCCCAGATCGAACCGGACGGGCCGGCGGCGAAGGCGGGGCTGCTCCCCGGCGATGTCGTGATCAAGCTCGATGGCGTCGAAATCAACGGCGTCGACGATCTGATCCGCGTGCTCGACCGCGACCGGATCGGCCGGCGGCTCGCCATGGATGTGCTGCGCCTCGGGCGCCTGCGAGCGATCGACATTGACCCCATCGAGCGCAAGCCGGCGCGCTAGCCTGGGACCAACCGGGCGAGTATGACTGCGTCATGCCTTGCCCGGAAAACCCCGCCGCATGATGCCGGCGCATGAGATCTACGACGTCATCGTGATCGGCGCCGGCGCCGGTGGCATGACGGCGGCGGCCGTCGCTGCCGCCGAGGGCTTGCGTGTGCTGGTGATCGAAAAGACCGCGTTCGTCGGCGGCACCACCGCCTGGTCCGGTGGCATGGTCTGGATTCCTGCCAACGGCAAGATGAAAGAGGCGGGGCTCTCCGACAACGTCACTGATGCCGTCCAGTATCTCGCGAGCACCGTACCCGAGCCCGCCAATGCCGGCCTGCGTGCGGCGTTCCTCGCCCGCGGGCCGGAGGCGATTACCTATCTCGAAGCGAACACGGAAGTGCGCCTCCAGCCGGTGAAGGCTTATCCCGACTACTATCCCGAGCGGCTTGGCGCGACGGCGGGCGGGCGCGTGCTGGAGCCGGTGGCGTTCGATGGCACCAGATTGGGTGCTCATTTCGCCCGGTTGCGGCCGCCTTTGCCGGAATTCATGCTGTTCGGCGGCATGATGGTCAACCGGCTCGACATTCCGCATTTGCGCAAGATTGGAAAGTCCGTTGGCTCGACGCTGCGGTCGCTGCGCCTGATCTCGCAATATGCGCTGCAGCGGCTTGGCAGCCCACGCGGCACGACGCTGCATCTTGGCAACGCGCTCGCGGCGCGGCTCTACGCTTCGCTGCTGGCGCGGCAGGTCGAAATCCTCTTCAGCACGGATGTCGAGGACCTCGTCGTCGAGGGCGGCCGTGTCAGTGGCGTGACCCTCCGCCATGGCTCGCGCGACCGCCTGATCGCCTCGCGCCGCGGCGTGGTGCTTGCGACCGGCGGCTTCTCGCACGATGCGCCCTTGCGCAAGCGCTTCTTTCCCACCGCCGCAGGATATGTCTCGGCGACCACGCCGGCCGGCACCGGCGACGGGCTCCGGCTTGCGATAGCAGGCGGAGCCGCGCTGAACGCGGACGCGACGAGCCCGGCCTATTGGGTGCCGGCCTCGCTGTTCCGCCGCGCCGATGGCAGCCGCGGCGTGTTCCCGCACACGGTGACGGACCGCGCCAAGCCGGGCGTGATCGCCGTCAACGCGGCCGGCCGGCGCTTCGTCAACGAGGCGCTGTCGTACCACGAGTTCGTGCTCGGCATGCTCCGCGACGGCAATGGCGAGCCTGATCGGCCCTTCTATCTGATCTGCGACCGCGACTTCCTGTGGACCTACGGCCTCGGCCGCATCGAGCCGTTCACCTGGAATTACCGCCGCTACGTCAGGAGCGGCGAGCTGATCGCGGCCGAAAGCATCGCGCGTCTCGGTGAGCGGATCGGCGTCGTGCCATCCTCGCTCGCCGCGACCATCGCCGATTACAACGCCCATGCGCGCGAGGGCCGCGATCCCGAATTCGGCCGCGGCAGTACCGTCTATCAGCGCCATCTCGGCGATGTCAGCCACAAGCCCAATCCGTGCGTCGCGCCGATCGAGCGCGCGCCGTTCTTCGCGCTTCGCATCCATCCGGCTGATCTCGGCACTGCCATCGGCATGAAGGTCGACGCCCGCGCCCGCGTGCTGCGCGAGGACGGCACGCCGATCGCCGGCCTCTACGCCTGCGGCAACGACATGGGCTCGATCATGAACGGCAACTATCCCGGCCCGGGCATCACGCTGGGGCCCGCGCTGACGTTCGGGTACATTGCGGGTCGGCATCTGGCGGAGGGCGCGGTGGTCACGCCGAGTGCTGCTGCGGCCTCGGTCTCCCACTGATATCTTGTTGCGGAGGAAAACATGACGGCACAAGCGTTCGACACCGACATCACTGAAACCGACAGCGCCCTGATCGGGCCATGGCGCCAGCCGCGCCAGATGTTGCAGGCGCAAGTCTACGATGCGCATGCCTCGATCCACGATGATGCTACCGCGCAAAAGCTCGGCTTCAAGGGCGGCACCATCGAAGGCCCGACCCACTTCAGCCAGTTCGCGCCGCTCGGCGCGCGGCTGTGGGGACGGACGTGGTTCGAAACGGGTTGCCTCTCCGCGCACTATCGCAACGCCTGCTTCGAAGGCGAGGAGGTGCAGGCGATCCTGTCGAAGCCTCTCCCCGGTACGAGCCAGTGCCAGATCCAGATGGTCAAGCGCGACGGCACGGAAGTGCTGCGCGGCTCGGCCTCGGTCGGCGATCCGCAGGTTGCGACCGCGCTCGAGACGCGCCTCACTGAGCTCAAGCCACTCGCTGATCCCGTGATTCTGCGCGACGTGAAGGTGGCGAAGACCAGCAAGCGTCAGACCGTGCGAATGGGCCTCGACCAGAACATGGGCGACCTCTATCCATTCTCGCTGCGGCAGAAGCTCGCGGTGATCACCGAGAACTCGGCGTTCTATTCGAGCGGAGAGAATCCCTGGCAGAAAGCCATCATCCCGATGGAGATGCTGAGCGTGCTCTTCCAGTACCGTGCGAAGGACGATCCGCTCCCGTCGAAGGGCCCGGCTGTCGGGCTGTTCGCCGACCAGGAGATCCGGCTGATCAAGGGCCCACTCTTCGTCGGCGAAGACTATGAAGTCGAACGCGAGGTGGTCGCGCTCTCCGCCAGCCGCCGCACCGAGAGCGCCTGGGTGAAGACCCGCGTGTTCGACAAGGCGAATGCGATAGTCGCGACCATGCTGCTCAACATGGCGACGATCAAGGACTCGTACGCGCCGTATGAGGAAGAGTATCGGCGGTTGTATGGGAGCGCGCGATAGGCGCCAATCCCTCCGCTCGTCATTCCGGGCTCGACGCTTCGCGTCGCCCCGGAATGACGAGTGGAGCGTTCCTCCGCCCAAGCCTTGAGCAGATGCCCGTCGCAAAGCCGCCGCACAGGGAATGGGCAGACCTCGGCTTCTCTCATAACGTACTGAAAGCGCAACAAAATCCTGCACTCATCCCGCACCGTCGCTATTGTACACAATGGCACGGCGCTTGCAGAACTCCTGGCAACGGGTGTTCTCGCGAGGGACGTGCATGTTGAACTCAGCGAAGCCGACACTTGGCGTCATCGACGCCGAGCCCGCGCCGATCAAGCTCGACTGGTCGACTACGGCACTCGTCATCATCGACATGCAGCGCGACTTCATGGAGCCGGGCGGCTTCGGCGAGACGCTTGGCAACGACGTCTCCCAGCTCGCGCGCGCAGTGAAGCCGATCGGCGCGGTGCTTGCGGCGGCGCGCGAGGGCGGCATGCTGGTCATCCACACTCGCGAGGGCCATCTGCCTGACCTCTCCGACGCGCCACCCGCGAAGATCGAGCGCGGTGCGCCGTCTTTGCGCATCGGTGATCCCGGCCCGATGGGCCGCATCCTGATCCGCGGCGAGGCCGGCCACGACATCATTTCCGAGCTCTATCCGCTCGACAGCGAGGTCGTGATCGACAAGCCCGGGAAGGGCGCATTCTACGCCACCGAGCTCAGCGACGTGCTGGAGAAATACGGCATCGAGAATCTTCTTGTGTGCGGCGTCACGACGGAAGTCTGCGTCAACACCACCGTGCGCGAGGCCAATGACCGCGGCTATCGCTGCGTCGTCATCTCGGACGGCTGCGCGTCCTACTTCCCCGAGTTTCACGAGATGGGCCTGAAGATGATCAAGGCCCAGGGCGGAATCTTCGGCTGGGTCGCTGACTCTGCCGCAGTACTGGAGGCGTTGAAGACTTCGACCATTTAGGGGATCACCATGAGCACATTGACGGGGACGGCCGGCAAGTCTGAGATCGATAAGTCCGAGTTCAAGCCGGCACTATGGACACCGGGCGACTGGAACGCGTTTTTCGGCTTCGGCACCAACATCCTCGTCAACATGCTCGTGCTCACTGGCCTGTTGCGCTTCGTGCTGAAGATGCCGGACAGCCTCGTCTTCGGCCGCATCCTGCCCGCGCTCGGGCTGATGATGTGCCTGTCGACATTCTACTACGCGTTCCTCGCCTACCGCCTGGCGCAGAAGAGCGGTCGTCGCGACGTCTGCGCGCTGCCCTCGGGCGTCAGCGTGCCGCACATGTTCATCGTCACCTTCGTGATCATGCTGCCGATCACGCTTCGGACGGGCGATCCGCTGAAGGGATGGTCGGCGGGGCTGGTCTGGGTGTTTTTCCAAAGCTTTATCCTGATGATCGGCGGCTTCATCGCGCCGTTCATCCGCAGGATCACGCCGCGCGCGGCTTTGCTCGGCACGCTCGCCGGCGTCTCCATCACCTTCATCTCGATGCGTCCGGCACTCGAGATGTACATGACGCCGCAGATTGGTCTTGTCTGCTTCGCCATCATCCTGGTGAGCTGGTTCGGCGGCGTGAAATATCCGCGCGGCATTCCGGCAGGCCTCGTCGCCATCGCAGTCGGCATGGTCATCGCCTGGGGCTCGAACCTGTTCGGGCTTGGTCTCGGCGGATTGAGTGTGAAGGGCGTCGGCGATGCCTTCGCCAATTTTGGCTTCTCGGTGCCACTTCCTGCCGTGGGTCACGTGTTCTCCGGCTTCGAGTTTCTCGGCGTCATCCTCGTCACCGCGATTCCATTCGGCATCTATGACCTCGTCGAGGCCATGGACAATGTCGAGAGCGCGGAGGCCGCCGGAGACGAATATCCGACCACGCGTGTGCTCACTGCCGATGGCGTCGTCAGCCTGATCGGCTGCCTGATGGGCAATCCCTTCATCAACGCGGTCTATATCGGTCATCCCGGCTGGAAGGCGATGGGTGGGCGCATCGGCTATTCCGCCGCGACCGGCGTGATGGTCGTCGTGCTGTCGTGGTTCGGCATCATCTCGGTGCTGCTGGCGCTGGTGCCTGTGGTCGCGATCTCGCCGATCCTGCTCTATATCGGCATGCTCATCGGTGCGCAGGCGTTTCAGACCACGCCAGTCAAGCATGCGCCTGCGATCGTGCTGGCGCTGACGCCGCATCTGGCCGCCTGGGCAAAACTCCAGATCGACACGATGCTGGCCTCGACCATGACGGCGGCGGCGACCGTCGGCGGCATGGCCGGCGACAAGGCGGACGCCGTCAAGGCCGCCGCAATCGCCGCGCTGCCGCAGCAGGGCGTTTTCTATCACGGCCTCGAGGTAATGGGTGGCGGCTCGATCCTCGCGGGCCTGATCCTGGGGGCGATCGGCGTCTTCATCATCGAGCGCGACTTCGAGAAGGCGTCAGCCTTCGCATTCGTCGGTGCGGTCCTGACCTATTTCGGCTTCATGCACGGCGAGGCCGTCGGCGTTGGCGGCGGCTTCGGCGTCACGCCGGCAGTCGCGCTCTCCTATGCCGTAGTGGCGGCTGGATTTTATGCTCTCAGCCGGCGTACAAGTGAACACTACGCCTCACATCCGGAGATGTCGGCAGCGCCTGCGGAGTAGGCACTAAAGCGGGATGGGGTTAGGTTGAATCGATTTGGGATTCCCAAATCAGCTTGTTTCTGATTCACCATGCTGGCTG